>CAWVZW010000014.1:0-59209 GCA_963934735.1 uncultured Planctomycetaceae bacterium | reverse complement strand
GAGGCGTCCAAGGTAGCCGTTGAAAATAAAAAGACGGCTGATGCAGCGGCGACCAAAGCGATTGCGGAGCATAAGGCTGCCGAAGCCGCTCAGAAGAAGGCCGTTCCCATTGCTCAAAAAGCGACCGACGAAAAAGCGGCGGCTGAGAGAACAGTGGCCGCGTCCAAACGCAGTGTCACCCGCGCCGATAAGGCAGTGGCTAATGCTGCAGATTCGATTGTAAGCTACGATAGTGCTCATAAATCCGAAGAAGCAGCGGCTAAGATAGCCAAAGAAGCATCGGACAAAGCAACCACCGAGTTAGGCAAGCAAGACCTAGGATATACGAGTGTCAGCTTTACGGCTGACGGGGCGCAAGTCATTGTTGGAGGATTAGACCACTTCGTGGCTAGTTTCGATGCAACAAACGGCGCTGCGATTTCAGTATATCAGGGCAAGTCCGCCGTTCAGGCTGTCATCTCCCTTGGCAATGACATTGCCATTTTGAATCAAGACAAAACCGCGGTAGTGTGGTCGACGATTTCCGAGTGGAAGTTGGCACGGACGATCAATTCAGAAAGCGGCGCATCCGTGTTTATTGACCGAGTCACTGCGATTGACTTTAGTGCAGACGGTGCCTTGTTGGCAGCCGGAGGCGGTGAGCCGTCGCGGAGTGGAGAATTGAGCATATTCAATGTTGCTGATGGAAAACTCGTACAGTCCTTTAAGGATCCTCATTCCGATACAATTTTTGCAGCTCGGTTTTCCGTGGATGGATTGCACATTGCTACTTGTGGTGCGGATCGCTTCGTTAAAGTATTCCAAGTGTCCGACGGTGAATTTGTGCGTGCCTTTGAAGGCCACACACATCATGTACTTGGCGTAAGCTGGAGTGCCGACGGTCGACAATTGGCCAGTGCAGGTGCGGATAAGGTAATTAAGTTGTGGGATTTCCGTACAGGCGATCAACAACGGACAATAAGTGGTTTCACTAAGGAAGTAACGTCAATTCAATTCGCTGGTTTATCAACGAACGTCGTAGCGTCTTGTGGAGACAAGAATGTTCACATTAAACGGGCGGACAACGGTGGTAATGTTCGAGCGCTGTCCGGAGCGACGGATTACGTGTACAACGTCGGAGTGAGTGCGGACGGAAAGACAATCGTTGCTGGCGGTCAAGACAGTGTTGTACGTATTTGGTCGGACGATGGGAAATCTATCGTGACGTTCTTAGCACCCGTTGTCGATGATGCAGGTGACGCAGGTGAAGAATAGGGCAATTTTCGCCGGGCTTATTGAACGCCTGCGTTCAATGGGAAAAAGCGAAATTTACTCTATGGTCTGCATATGCAATCGTAATTGATTGATCGCTTGCTTGGCGGCTTTGGCAAATAATATGTCTGGGTGTCCCGTAAAGTCATGTGTTTGCACAGCACTGCCATGTTCATAGGCAATGGCAACATCGAATTGCGGCACAGTTGCTCCTGATTGATCAGGGGACCGCACTGGCCCGACGACAATGGCGTAGGTTGCATCAGTTTCTTTTCGAAAGTCGCTCGCTTTGTTGGCTAGCCCGTTTTCTGCAAAAGAGAGTTCGTCCGTGGCCAAAGTGTAGCGGGAGGCTACGAGTGCGGGGTGCAGAGGGGCGTGTAACATCGCCGCGAGTTGGCCCTGCGTAGCGCATTCCCAGGTAGCTACGGATTCACCGTTTTCGGTGAGTCGTTGACAAACTTTGACGCCGAGTTTGACTTCATGATTTGCAAAGACGACGTCTCCGAGTTTGTCGGCGAGTTGTTCCAGCGTTGGTTGGGCAAGGGCATCGCATGCCTCTGTGGTTTCAGCAGTGGCTTGGATTCGCAATGTGATAGTGGCGTCGCTAGCAGTTATTCCCACGACGGGCCTGCGATCGCGTTGGAAAAACTCGGGTAGTTTGTGTTCGAGATTGCTCTCGCCCATGCCAAACGTCTTGAGGACGTAATGTTGAGTGATCTGCGGCGTGCCAGGTATATTTTGTTGAATTGCTGGCAGGACATGAGAATCAAACATCAGTTTCATTTCCGCGGGAACTCCCGGTAGACAAAACACGCGGGCTTTATGGTCATGCGAAGCAACGATGATATCGACGCCAGGTGCGGTTCCTTCCTCGTTGTGGATAACAGTGGCGTTTTTGGGGAACATTGCTTGTATGCGGTTGTTGGGCGCCATTTCCCGCCCTCGCCGTTCAAACAAGCTGATAATGTGTTGCAATGCCGCTGTATTTTCGACTAGTGGTTGGTCAACAGCCTGAGCGAGTGCAGCGCGTGTGAGATCGTCGGCTGTCGGTCCTAAACCACCGGTTACGATGATAAACTTGGACCGTTTACAGGCAGTTCGGACGATGTTTGCAATTGCATTTACGTTATCGGCAACTGTGCTATGATATTGCACATATAGGCCCATATTGGTTAAGTGGTGACTGAGCCACTGGCTATTGGTATCAAGTCGTTGTCCTGTGCTTAATTCGTCGCCGATGGCAATGATTTCTGTGGTTTGTTTTGACATCGTTAATTGGTTTTGTGTTTTTGTTGATAGATCGAATCATGAACGTCATCGAATTAGATAAGCAAATCGTAGAGCATTATAGCGTAGTTGCTATTGAAGAGGCACTAGGTGAGTGTCCCGGCGTCGTTGACATTTCGTTTATCGAAGCGACGGCACAATTATTCGTATATTGTGATGATGACTCGCTTGACGCTGCGGCACTAGCTGCATATTTCGGTGATATAGGAAAAGATCGCCAACCGGCGGATTCAAGCTCGAACGATCCAGTGGGAGCGAGTGAGGCGTTTGCGAATCTCGCGGAAGACGAGGACGATATTGCAGGCGTCATTCGTCTAACCGTTACGCCGATGCATTGTGGGAGTTGTGTGGCGAACGTCGAGGATGCGATCCAGAGCATTGCGGGCGTTGACAACGCGTCTGTCAGTTTAGTAACCCGCCAAGCGGTTGTTTCGCATTGCAATGTAAGCTGGCAGTCGATTGTCCACGCGTTAGAGAAGCGGGGTTACGTTGGTGAATTGATTTCGTCTCCGCACGACGTGTTGCGGCGGTTGCGTACAGAAAATACTTCGAGCCAGAAAGTGTGGTTGCAGCGTTGGTTGATGTCAGGAGCAGGGGTTGTCTTATTGTTGTCGTTGTTGGTGCTCCCTTTAACACCATTTACACACTGGTGCGTCGCCTTAATCATTGCGACAGTTGTGCAGACGCTGGTAGGTGGTGTTTATATTAAAAGCGCTTATAAGTTGGCGTTATCTGGATCGTCGAATATGGACACGCTCATCGCGGTAGGAACATCGGCTGCATATTTAGGTGGGTTTGTATTCCAAGAAGAGGGAACTCATTTGTTGATGGATGCCCCAATGATCTTGGCATTTGTTAGTTTTGGAAAATGGATTGAAGTCCGAGCGCGTCAATCGACCGTCGCTGAATTCGCACAGGTCGATGTGATGAATTGTGAAACGGCACACTTATTGGTGGGGGAAGAAACCCAAGATATTGCGACTTCAGAACTGGTTTTGAAAAATCAAATCATCGTCCGCCCTGGTGAAGTGGTTCCCACCGATGGCGAAATTGTCGACGGGGAATCGACGGTTAATCAATCTTGGTTAACAGGCGAATCCACCCCCGCGACTGTGAGTGGAGGTGACCGCGTATTTGGGGGATCTATCAACGGCGGCGGACTGCTGACGGTTGAAGTCGATGTTGTCCCTGGAGACAATCGGTTACACAAAATGACTCAGGTGCTTGAAAAGAGTCTGGATAGCCGAGTTCCGCTACAGACGCTAGCGGACAGCATTGTGCGTCGGTTTATTCCCTGTTTGTTATTGATCGGGTTGGCTACGTTTGTTACCTGGATGATCATCGGGCGTGGAGGTGATAGCTATGTGCAAGATGCATGGAAGTACACCGTATCGGTATTGGTTGTCGCTTGCCCTTGTGCACTTGGCTTGGCTACGCCCGTGGCATTGTTAGTCATGTCCGTACGGAGCGTGCGTGAGGGGATATTGTTTGGTAATCCGTTGGTAATGGAGAAAATGGAAAAAATCTCGACTTTGATATTGGACAAAACCGGAACGATCACCGCCAGTGAAATATCGGTGACAGCTTTTGACGTTGCTAGCGGTTACAATCCGGACTCCCGTAGTGACGTGCTAGGGATGATTGTTGCTATTGAAAAACAGTGCAATCATCCATTAGCGTTAGCGATTGTGGCCTTTGGAAAAGGAGAAGGTGTGGAGTCTAAAGTGGCAAGCGACGTTCGCCATGTTTTGGGTGGCGGGGTTTCAGGCTATGTGCGAGGTAAGAGCGTGGCTATTGGAACCAAGCAGTTTGTAGAGGCCCAAGTTGAGAGGGCGAGCGGTTTCAGCAGGATACCGCAAGAAGGCAACGGATCCACTTATGTAAGTATAGATGGGGAATTTGTAGGTGTATTTGACTTTGATGCAGTATTGTTGCCGGGTGTGAAGGATGACATTGCACGGGTAACACGTGATACTGGTATGTCGATGGAGGTGTTGCTGGCCACTGGAGATAATCAGCGGGTTGCAGATGATGTTGCAGCAAGGGTGGGCATCGACTACGTTCACGCTGAGTTAATGCCAGAGGACAAGGTGAAACTGGTGCGTCAAAAGCAGGCAGCGGGAAACGTCGTTGCGATGGTCGGAGACGGTGTGAATGACGCAGTCGCGCTGGTCGCGGCGGATGTTGGAATTGCCGTCGCACGTGGGGCAGATTTGGCGACTGAGGTTGCCGATGTTGTCTTACTAAAACCGGGTTTGCAGGGAATTTCCCGCGCTATCCGATTGTCCAAACGGACACGAAAGATAATACTGCAGAACATTTGTTGGGCGTTTTTGTATAATATTACACTGATACCGATTGCAGCGGGTTGTTTTGCGACATACGGTATTAAAATTCAACCTTGGATGGCCGCGGGAGCGATGGCTTGTTCAAGCTTATTTGTAGTGTTTAATAGTTTGCGATTACGGATCATCACAATCGCTTAGCCAGCATTTCATTTGAAGTAACCTATTGGAGACAGGACCTAGTGACCGACGAGCCAATTGAAGACGAGATCTTAAGTGACCCAGACGAGACGCGGTTTCATACGTCGGCGGGTGACGCGACGAGCGTGAGCACTGATGATGATGAAACGTCGGTGGGCGCTGCTGTGGAAACGGACGAGCAAGCCTCACCAAAATTGCCCGTTTTGGGTGACTATGTACTTCTTGGAAAAATCGGCGCTGGCGGTATGGGCAAGGTGTTTAAGGCTCGCCATCGACGAATGGACCGTATCGTTGCGCTTAAGGTGTTACCGCCTAATATGATGAAACACCCGGAAGCGATTCAACGGTTTCGGCAAGAAGTTAAAGCGGCGGCGCAACTATTTCATCCAAACATCGTCACTGCTTTTGACGCGGGTGAACAATCCGGCGTGCATTTCTTGGTCATGGAATTTGTCGATGGACACGCTCTTTCGGCGATAGTTAAGGAACATGGTCCGTTTAACCTTGAAAAGGCAATAGAATATATCCAACAAGCCTCCGTTGGATTGCAGTACGCTCACGAGCGTGGGATGGTGCACCGCGACATTAAACCGAGCAATCTCATGCTTGACGTTGACGGAGAAATCAAATTGCTTGACATGGGCACGGCTCGTATCGGTAATCAGCCGGAGGAAGAGTTGACAAAAAGCGGTGTGATCATGGGGACGATCAACTATATGTCGCCTGAGCAAGCAAAGGATCCCCATGCAGTCGATCACCGCTGTGATATCTATAGCCTCGGCTGTACATTCTATTATCTGTTGACCGGTAAACCGTTGTACGACGGCGATATGATCCAGACGCTGATGGCACACGCGAATAAACCCATTCCGTCTGTGTCCGCGGCGAATCAACAGATTCCCACCTGGGTCGATACCGTTTTGTCAAACATGCTCGCCAAAAATCCCGATCAACGTTATTCATCGCTTTTGGAGTTCCGCAACGAATTACAGGAACTCGCAACGAACGATGACGGTCAGACCTCGAGTTTCAGCGAGGAGTTGTATCGGGCAAACTTAACTCAGTCATACCCAGTCGGCGTCGATTTCGGGACGGAAAGTTGCCAAATATCTTGGGTGAACTCCAACGGTAATTGTCAGTCAGTACTGGATGGTGATGGCGACGCGCGCACGCCGAGCACCGTGTTAGTTATTGATGCGATGGATACGGCCATTGGCAAAACGGCGGTGAAACGAAGCAGTGAAAATCTAGCTAGTGTTGGTGAGGAAATTAAGCGATATATTGGCCGGGCGAAGTATCCGAGTCTCATTGGTGGTCAGAACTACCCGCCATCAGTATTGGCAGGGTTATTAATCGCGAAATTGGCAAGTGATGCTCAGCGTGTGGTCGGTAGGTGTAAACAGCTTGTATTGGCTGTACCAACTCATTTCGGGGCGGTACGACGTGAGCAGATGCAACATGCTGTTGAAATCGCTGGATTAGATCTCGTGGGGCTAGTCGATGAATCGGTGGCAAGCACAGTAGCATATTACGACGGGGTTGTTCCGACGGAGACCGAAACGGTTGTTGTTGTGGATCTTGGCGCTGGAATGCTTGATGTCGCGGCGTTAACAATCGGAGACGGTGCGTTGACGATGTTGTCGAGCAACGGCGATCCGCGCTTGGGGGGTATCGATTTTGATGAAGTTCTAGTTGATTTGATAGGTGAAGCTCTCGTTGCGACCTACGGTTACGACCCGCGGGGCGATGAGTTGCACGCGCGGCAGTTGTTGCGGGGTTGTAGAGGGGCACGCGAACGATTGAGTGATGTTGAGACAATTAAGATACAGGTGCAGATTCCGGATAAAACGACGACGCTAACTCTGGTCCGCTCGAAACTCGAGGAATTGTCGGTTGATCTACTCGGACGGATACGGGTTCTTATTGAAGGGGTTGTTAAGTCTGCCAAGCTGCAGGCGTCAGATGTAGATAAAGTCTTGCTTGGTGGAGGAGCAAGCGCGATGCCTATGGTCCAACGCATCGTGGCGAGTTGTTTTCCAGGCGTTGAAATCGCATTGTTACCGGACAATGCGGTCGCCAAGGGTGCTGCGATGTATGCGGGCATACGACAATCGATGGCCGTCGGTGAGACGCCAAGCATGAAAGTAAAGGCGGTGACCTCGCGATCATTAGGGATGCTGGGGACAAACGTTAAGACTGGGGAAAAGGTAAATGCGATTGTGCTCCCTAAGGATACGAGACGGCCGGTTAAGATAAGGAAAATCCTAAAAACGCATCAAGATAATCAGCAAAACCTAGTGGTTCAGTTGATCGAGGGCGAGAGTTCTAATCCGGATGAATGTATAGAGTTAGGCAAATGTGTAGTCGACAACTTGCCCCCCAAGTTGCCAGCTCAAACTCCTATCGGCCTTGTTTTCCATTATGACGTTAACGGACTATTATCCCTTGAAACGGAAATTAATGACTCGACTAAGCGAATTCCAGTGGCAATTGTGAGGAACGGGGATTTGGAAAACGTCGATCTGTTTCGCTGGCGTGAATGGGTTGAAACGGTCATGTTGTGTAGCGGAATGTAATGTGCAAATTTAAGTTGACAGAATATGGTCGCGTGTTCTATTATTTGGCTAATGCGTTGTTCGAAATGTATTTGTTCTTGTCGAGAGATCGACTAACTGTTTGAGGATTGATTGTATTAGCATGGTAGATTTTAGTGGATTTGAACATATCGTTAGAGCGGAGGAATCGCTGAATACGTTCACGGGCCTCCGATTTGGTGGCATTTGTGAATATTTTGCGGAACCCACCTCGCAGGCTGAGTTAACTGCGCTAGTTAAAACTTGCAGCGCGCAGGAAATTCCCATTCGCATATTGGGTGGTGGCTCAAATATTATCGTTTGCACGGATGTTGTACCGGGCCTGGTTATCCACTTGTCGGCCGCGGCATTTTGTAACATCGAAGTTGTCGGCAATAAGTTAAAAGCGGGTGCCGGCGCTGCCCTCGTTCAATTGGTTTCGACCGCCGCCCGTGAGGGGCTTGAAGGCTTGGAACAACTGGCAGGAATTCCTGGTACTGTCGGGGGAGCGGTTCGCACGAATGCAGGAACTAATAGTGGTGATATTGGCCAGCGAACAACAAGTGTTACGGTCTTGACCCGCGGTGGTGATTTGGAAACTCGCGATAGAGAGGAATTGCGGTTCTCATATAGAAAATCATCGCTCAATGATCTAATTGTTCTTGAGGCGGAATTTGAACTCGAGCTAGCCGATGCCAACGACATCACGAGGAAAATGCAGACGTTGTGGATTGTAAATAAAGGCAAACAACCTCAGGGTCGGGAACGTAGCTTATGCATGTTTCAAGATCATGGTGGTATTAAAGCAGCAAGTTTAATTGAACAAGCTGGTCTAAAAGGATATAAGCAAGGCGGCGTTTCAATAAGCGACTCGCACGCAAATTATATGATTGTTGACGAAGGCGCGACATGTGCTGATGCAATGGCAATCCTTGCACATATCGAAGCAGAAGTGGATTCGCAGTTGAGTGTGTCCATTCAAAAACAAATTGAAGTTTGGTAAATACGTTTATTGACTAGTTTTAGTCGGGACTAAGCGTGTAGGTTCATCCGAGGGGAACGCATTATCTAATGGGCTTCAGAGGGTTTCATCCTGGACGGGCAATTTTCGTTGTCCTCATTTCCGTTGTTATTGTGGTCTCATTGGTGGGGCTGTGGAGTATTGGACAGTCGCGTCTACGCCATAACGAACAGTTCAAGCTGCTTACCGAAGACATGCAGTTGTTGCCTGCGCAACCAAGTTGGATCAGGGGAAATGTGCTGGAGAGTGTCGTCAAACAACACAACCTGGAAGAGTTGTTTTTGGACGATAGTAATGTAACTAAACAGCTAGCGGATGCATTTATGCTGCATTCATGGATTCTGTCTGTTGAATCAGTTGAGAAGAGCCCCGTTGGAGTTAAGGTGCATGTCACTTATCGTAAGCCTGTTGCGATGGTCGAGGTGAAATATAACGATAAGCCACACGTGCTGCCGATTGACGCCGGTGGTACTGTCTTGCCGCCTGGTGATTTCCAAGCGGAGGACATCGCAAGTTACCTACGGATTGCTTCGGACCATTTACGTCCGAGTGGTATTGTGGGTGATCCTTGGGGGGACTCGAAAGTGGTTGGTGCGGCGAAACTAGCCGGACTTTTTGACAGTATCCCGTGGAAAGAAATGGGGTTGTACCGCATCGAGGTAACGTTGAATCCTAGTGACTCAGCGGTCGTTTATTACGTGGTTATGAAAGAGCATCCAGAAATTCGCGTGCTGTGGGGCAGTGAACCAGGGCAGGAAACTGCTGAGGAGCAAATTGCACCAGAGAAAATGATAGAACTTATCGCATTCTATCGTGCTAACAAGACGTTACAGATTAGCAGTGAGCCGACCGAAATAGACTTACGTAGCCGTGACGGTGTGAAAGTCATACCACTGGAAAAAATTGAATAAGCTCCGCTACTCAGGGGCAATGCTGGAGTCGGGCGGCTTTGATATCTTTCGCTCAATGAGTTCGCCACGCGCGATCGTCACTTCTGGGGGAGCGTGATGCCTATCCGTACAGTGCCAGTGGATGTTTTGACAATCGTCAATATGACATCTTTGCCGAGGAGAATTTGCTCACCAACTTTTCTGCTGAGGATTAGCATATTTGGTAACCACCCGTAAAAATACGCGGGAAACACATACACTTGTGATTTTATTAATGCCAGAATGGAATTGCAAGAAAACTTTGATTTCGCCCTTATGCTTTTACTAGTTTGTCACTGGTTATTTGACAACTATTCGGAACTACCAGCTAGGTAGACTGCATTCGCAGCGTTACAGGCAGTGTCCGACTCGACAGGGACTTGATTTTCCTTAAAAAGGTTTTCAAGTGCCTCGAGTAAACCGAGGACATTCTCCGGTTTGGCGGAATGCCCCATAATTCCGATCCTCCAAACCTTGCCTTTGAATTCGCCAAGTCCACCGCCTATTTCGATATTATATTGTTCCAATAGTGCAGAACGCATCTGAGCATCGTCGACTCCGTCGGGAAGATTGACGGCGTTAAGCATTGGGAGTTGGTGATCAGGATCGGCGGCGTATGTAAACCCGAGCGTTTCTAGACCTATCTTCAAGGCTTGATGATTCAATGCATGACGGGCGAAGGACGCCTCGAGCCCTTCCTTGTGCAGCAGGCGCAGTGCCTCATGAAGCGCATACGTCATATTTATTGGGGCGGTATGATGATAGGCGCGATTTTCACCCCAATAATTTGCAATCATTGAAATGTCGAGATACCAACTGGCGACTTTAGTGCGGCGCTGCTCTACTTTTGCGACTGCAGTGGGACTGAAAGAAATTGGTGCAAGTCCTGGAGGGCAACTTAGACATTTCTGAGTGCCGGAATAGATAGCGTCGATTCCCCATTGGTCCGCATCGACATTCATACCGCCTAAAGAGGTGACAGCATCGACAATTAGTAATGCTCCCGCGTCGTGTGTAACATCTGCGATTTCGGAAATCGGTTGCGAGGCACCGGTCGAGGTTTCTGCCATGACAATGCCGACGACTTTAGGCGAATTTTTAGCAATCGCATCCTTGAGTTCAGCGGTCGTAAATATCTGTCCCCAGGGTTTGGTGATCGTATTGACTTCCCCGCCCGCACGCATCGAGACGTCAGCCATGCGGCTTCCAAATACTCCATTGACACAAATGAGTACGGAGTCGCCGGGCTCGACAAGGTTGACAACCGCGGTTTCCATGCCGGCTGAGCCCGTGCCACTTACCGCAAATGTGATTTCATTTTTCGTGCGGAAGGCTTGGCGCAACATCGTTTGGAGTCCGTCCATTGCTTGTAGATAGAACGGGTCTAGATGCCCTACGGTGGGCTGGGCTAGCGCGTCCAGAATACCTTGGGGGACATCACTCGGACCAGGGCCCATTAGGATTCGGCGGGGAGAACTTAATTGGGAACAGGGATTATTGGTGTTGGTCATGGGGCTAGCAGTTGGCCTTCGTGTAAATCTACGTTTGGGACAAGTTCAGTAGAGATTAATTCGGGAAAATGATGTTGGTTCATTGGGCTAAGGGTACGGAATAGGTTTGTTTGGCCAGAGCGCTGATCTGTTTGAAACACGGGTCGATAGCAGATTCGCACCATTCGAACATAGCGGATTCACAGGTTGTTACAATGGTGCCCGCGTCACGCATTCGCTCAATGGCTATTTTTGCGTCTAATTCTAGCCGTCCACTAACAGCGTCGATCGGTAGGTAGATTTCGAACCCGTAGGCCAATAGATCCATCACGGTTTGTTGGATGCATACATGCAATTCAATGCCGGTCACGACGATGCTAGAGATTCCATTACGCCTCCACTCTTCAAAGAGCGTGGCGAGTTCGCGACAACTGAAGGTAAGTTTCTCGAGTTCCGGGTCTGAATACTTTGCGAGCGTGGCAACGGTGGTTCCTAGGCCTTTAGAATATTGTTGAGTGGCGGCGACTGGTATTTCAAATAGAGTCGCCGCTTGGGCAAGTCGGTCTATGTTCCAGACCATACGATCGAACTCGATTACAGACTCACGAAAGGCGTCTTGAACGTCGACTATCAACAACGCTGTGTTTTGACGATTCATCAGTCGGGGACTGGTGGGCAATGCAGGCATAATGTGTTGATCTAAGTGAAGTGTCGCGTGTTTGGTCCGATAGTGATATCTCTAGTCTACTACGACTTGAGTGGTTTTTCCTAGTCGCCTATTTACGACAATTTGTTATCGATGCACAATAAGAGCAGTGAAGGATACAACAGTCGCGCGCTGGATTATACGTACTGTTGTAATTTGTAGGGGACATAATGTGTCTTAGTCTAATGTTTATATACGTGGAGTTCGCCAATGAGTGACAATCAGGAAACGTTTCATGCGACGACGATCCTAACGGTGCGCCATCAAGGAATAGTGGCTATGGGGGGTGACGGCCAAGTCACCTTGGGTTCAGCTATCATGAAATCGGACGCCCGTAAAATTAGGCCATTACTTGACGGCGCGGTTCTTTGTGGTTTTGCAGGGTCCAGTGCAGATGCATTTGCCTTATTAGAACGTTTTGAGGCGAAATTGTTGGATTACCCTGCGAATATGCCTCGAGCTGCAACCGAGTTGGCCAAGGATTGGCGAACCGACAGAGCGTTACGCCGCCTAGAGGCCATGTTGACTGTAGTGGACCACACCAGCACGTTGTTAGTGAGCGGAACCGGTGATGTGATAAGTCCGACTGATGGCATTGTGGCCATTGGCTCGGGGGGTAACTATGCAATGGCGGCCGCTCGGGCACTTTGTAAACATTCGAACTTAACTGCTCCGGAAATTGTTGAAACAGCACTTGGAATTGCCGCTGATATTGATATCTACACCAACCATAATATTATTGTCCAGACTCTAGAATCGACGGCGAAATAATGCAATTTATTAATCCCCCTAAGAATTCCAGCCCGCGGTGCGATTTAACACCACGCGAAATCGTTGAAAAGCTTGACGCATTCATCGTTGGACAAAACTTAGCCAAGCGGTCGGTCGCGGTCGCTATTAGAAACCGCTGGCGACGACAGCAAATTGATCCGGCAATGCGGGAGGAGGTCGCGCCAAAAAACATTTTGATGAGCGGTCCTACTGGCGTTGGTAAAACTGAAATTGCCCGAAGATTAGCCCGTCTAACCGGCGCGCCGTTTATCAAGGTAGAGGCCACGAAGTATACGGAAGTTGGTTATTACGGACGCGACGTGGAAAGCATGGTCCGCGAATTGCTAGATAATTCTATTGCCCTGGTTCGTCAGGAAGAACGGGTCAAAATCGAGGATCAAGCGGCTGTCGCCGTCGAAAACGCTTTGCTCGATCTGTTGGTGTCGCCGCCACCCTTGACTGGGTTGGACGAGGACAGTGACCAAGCGGAGGTCGAGTCGCAATATCAACGAACGCGTGAGAAGATGCGGGCGATGTTGTTGGCTGGCGAACTAGACCAACGAACAGTCGAAATTACGACGCAACAAAAAAATGCGCCGATGATGATTGGCAACATGGGGATGGAAGGTTTAGACATGGACCTGCAGGGCATGTTGGACAAAATGATGCCGAAGGGGAGTCAGCAGCGGGAGGCGACGGTAGAAAAAGCAAGAGAAACTTTACTTGAACAAAAATGTGATGAATTACTCGACGAAGACGAGGTTCACGCGATGGCGATTGACCTCGCGGAAAATATGGGAATTGTATTCCTAGATGAAATGGACAAGGTAATCGGATCTCAGGGGAAAAGCGCTGATGTCTCGCGGCAAGGTGTGCAGCGAGACCTATTGCCGATTGTCGAAGGGACGACAGTACAAACCAAATACGGCAATGTACGAACGGACCATATTCTTTTTATAGCCGCGGGCGCGTTTCATGCGACTAAGCCCAGTGACCTGATGCCGGAGTTGCAAGGTCGTTTTCCGATTCGAGTTGAACTCGATAACCTATCGAGTGATGATTTCCGACGAATCCTAACGGAACCGAAGAATTCACTAGTCAAACAGTACGTTGCGCTTCTGGCCACCGAGGGAGTGGAGTTGGTTTTCACCGACGACGCCGTTGTGGCGTTGGCGGAATTTGCCTTCGAGGTAAATCAACGGACTCAAAACATCGGCGCGCGGCGACTGCACACCATCTTGGAACGGGTGTTGGAAGAACTCAGTTTTGAAGCATCTGAAATCAAACTTGGACGAGTTGAGATCAATCGCGCGTATGTTTCCGAGAGATTGCAGAGTGTGGTCGACGACGAGGATTTAAGCAATTACATCCTGTGATTACTTAAACGCGTGATGGGTAACTTGTTGATTGGCAATGCATCACGCGATGGAAATGTGTATAATATTCCCAGAGTGGCAACTCAAGCGTTGCACATTTCACGGCCCGCCAACAGTCCCACCAACGTTGATATACCCAAGAGTAGAAAATGCTTGTACGAGTAGTGAAATTCGCTTTACCTTGCTGGTTGCTCATAGCCAATTCTAGCGCTTTCGCGCAACCCAATGATGACGAAAAAAGTGCTAGGGTTAAAGCCGTCGCGTTTTTTCAAAACTATTGCATTGACTGTCATAATCAAGAGGACGCGATGAGTGGTGTTCGCGTCGACCATGTGTCGCAAACCGGTTCGTTTCTTGAATACAGGAATAGTTGGAAACGGGTAAACGAGGCGTTGCGTTTCGGAGCGATGCCTCCCGAAGGCGTTGAACAACCAACCGCCGCAGAACGCGAACAAGCCCAGTTATGGGTAGCCGATCGCATCGACTCAATTGATTGTGATCTTATTAAAGATCCGGGGCGTGTCACGATTCGCCGCCTAAATCGTTTGGAGTATAACAACACAATTCGGGATTTGTTTGCTATCGACTTTAAGCCAGCGGATGATTTTCCATCGGATGATGTTGGCGAAGGGTTTGATAACATTGGTGACGTATTATCGCTGCCGCCATTATTGCTAGAGAAATATCTTGCCGCGGCTGAACAGATAAGTGAACGGATCGTGTATGTTCCTGGAGTGGAATCTGGTAATAAGGTTCCCATACGAAAAGAGAATATCTCGATCGACCGCGGGGGTGGCATTTCCGGTTCCACGATTAGTTTTTCCAGTAACGGCACGGTCACCCTTACAGTGAACATTGATACAACGGGTCAGTATGTGTTTTCAGTTGACGTCGGAGCGCAACAAGCTGGCCCGGAACTTGCGAAGATGGAACTGGCCTTGGACGCAAAGACGCTGTTGAAAGAATCCGTTTCCGCTTTGCGGGACGCCCCGAGAAAATATTCGGTCGAAATGGAACTCGCCGCCGGGCGCCATAAGATTGCGTTGTCATTCGTCAATGACTTTTATAATCCTAAGCATCCCGATCCAACGCAGCGCGATCGCAATATCTACTTTTCCAATGTGATACTGGCGGGGCCGACAATGGTTCCCGTGGATGATCTTTCCGCCTTTAATAAATTGATTCACGAGAATATCCCCGAGCAGGCCAGTGATGTTAAGAAGGAATCTTCGGCCGTTTTGAATATGATCATTCATCGCGTGTTCCGTCGTGAAGTCAATCCAAGCGAGATTGAACCTTATTGTAATTTGGTGCAATTGGTAGTAAATCAGGGAGAGAGTTTCCAGCGAGGCATTCAGGTAGCGATTAATGCGATCTTAGTGTCACCACGTTTCTTATTTCGTTTAGAAGGAGGCGACAAAGCAGATTCAGCAAAGACCATTCGTGATCTTGATAATTATGAATTGGCAAGTCGCCTGTCATACTTTGTTTGGTGCAGTACTCCAGATGACGAGTTGCTTAATCTGGCAAAAGAAGGAAAGCTCTCAAACGAGACGATCTTACGCGCACAATTATCGAGAATGTTGATCGATCCGCGAGTACGTGGCCTGACAGTTGGTTTTGCTACGCAGTGGTTGAATTTACGGAATCTTGCTGAAGTGGCTCCAGATCCAAATATTTACGATTTCCCGCTGGAACTGCGCGAGTCGATGCAGAGCGAGACAGAATTATTTTTTGAACACGTGTTGCAAGAGAATCGATCGGTGTTTGACTTCATCAACGGTAAATATACGTTTGTTAATCAAACCCTCGCGACACACTATGGATTGCCAGATGTGGCCGAGTCAACTGATGGCGATCAGTTCGAACAAGTTTCACTCGAGGGTATCCCTCGATCGGGGATTTTGACGCATGGTAGTATCCTGACGTTGACTTCCAACCCGAATCGATCGGCACCTGTTAAACGTGGCAAGTGGATTATGGAAAACATACTTGGAGTTCGACCGCCAGATCCACCAGCAGATGTTCCCATGATAGCGGCAGCCAAAAAGTCATTGCCGGACGCTAGTTTTCGTGAACAACTTAATTTACACCGTGAAAATGTGGTTTGTGCCAGTTGTCATGACCAAATGGACCCACTAGGGTTTGGATTTGAAAATTTCGATGGCATCGGAAAATATCGTACAAAAGATGGTGAATTCGCGATAGATTCGTCGGGGATATTACCTTCTGGAGAAAAATTCGACGGACCAATGGAGTTAGTGGATATACTTACTATTAGTGGAGAATCGTTCGCTCGCACATTAACCAAGCGAATGTTGGTCTTCGCATTGGGGCGGGGATTAGATTACTATGACGAGTGTGCGGTCGATAAAATAATGAAGCAATTAAAGAAGGATGAATATCGTTTTCAAACGTTGATGTTGCACATTGTGCTGAGCGATCCATTTCTAAAACGGCGGGGTGAGGATAATCAATAATGGCGAATATTAAACGAAGAACAATGCTACACGGATTTGGCCTGTGCATGGGACTCCCCTTGTTGGACATCATGCATTCAAATTCCATAGCAAGTAGCGCAATTGCTAAAAACCCAACTCGTATGGGGTTTGTGTTTTTTGCAAATGGCGCGATTATGGATTCGTGGAAACCCACGACGCAAGGTCTACAGTATGATCTGCCTCGAACACTAGAACAGCTAAAGGAACACAAATCTGATTTTAATGTTGTCACAGGCCTAGCCCAGAATTGGGGCCGAGCTCACGGCGATGGCCCTGGTGACCACGCGCGATGCGCATCGACGTATTTGACGGGAGCCCATCCTTATAAAACTTCGGGTGCTGACATTAAAGTTGGCGTCTCAGTTGACCAAGCAGCAGCGAGTCGCGTCGGTGATCGTACACGTATCCCGTCCCTGGAACTTGGCTTGCGACAAGGTCGCAATGCTGGTAATTGTGATTCGGGATATAGTTGCGCCTACTCCAACAACATATCGTGGAAAACTGATCGCACACCGATGGCAAAAGAGATAAACCCACGTCTCGCTTTTGAACGGTTATTTGGTGATGGCAAAGAAAGTAGTGAGAGCCAGAAGAAGCGTGATTTCTACAAAGCAAGTATTTTGGATCTTGTCAAACAGGACGCTCTGCAATTGAAAAAGCAACTGGGGGTTACGGATCAACGCAAAATGGATGAATATTTCCAAAGCGTACGAGAATTGGAATTGCGTGTATTACGGTCACAGGATTCTGCTAACGTTGCACGTCCCGATTTGAAATTACCCACGAGTGTGCCGAGTGATTTCCAAGAGCATATGCACTTGATGTACGACATTATGGTATTGGCGTTCCAAACGGATGTAACGCGGATTTCGACGCTGATGTTAGGAAATGCGGGCAGTAACAGAAGCTATAAGATGGTCGGCGTAAACGAAGGCCATCATCAACTTTCTCATCATCGCAATGAAGACGGTTTGATGGAAAAGATTCGTAAGATTGATGAATACCTAGCCAAAGGGTTTTCATATTTTCTCAAAAAACTTAAATCCGTGCCCGAGGGTGACGGTAACTTACTCGATCATTCTATGATCGTTTACGGAAGTGGAATTAGCGATGCTAATCGCCATTCACACCATGACTTACCGATTGTTGTGGCTGGTAAAGCGAATGGCACGATTGACACGGGCCGGCATATCGATCTTGGGAAAGAGGTGCCGTTGAATAATTTGTTTTTGTCGATGCTAGATAGAATGGATGCGGGCGTTACGTCAATCGGCGATAGCAGTGGCCGACTTAAGGAATTACGTGTTTAGATTAGATTGCAGTATCTGTCGTTAAGTTCTATGACATTGTTGTAACGATTTGACTCTTTAGGCGGGAGTAGCTACGAAATAGATGGCTTCGGAAAATAGTGAACAAAATCTAGGCGATGATGGAACTGTGACGCTCCGGCCAGTATCTGCCCTAGTGCCGGAACAGGTCAGTCGAGGTGTGTTTAGCACGGGTGTAATTGCCATAACGGGTAACACGGAATTCATATTGGATTTTGTGTTGGTTGTTGGAACGCCCAGTACCGTAGTCTCTCGCGTGATCTGTACGCACGTGGCCCTGAGACGCATCGTGGCAGCCATCCGACGCAATGTTGACTCGTTCTCCGGCCGCGTCGGCGGGGCGGGATCTGACGTCCCAGTGGGGACGATTGAGACGGCAACCGCAACGGAAGCTCGCGCTGAGGGCGGACAGCTGCCAGATACGATTGGAACGGAACAGTTTGTCGGAGCATCGATTCCCGTTCCGGATGATCCAGCGGATTTGTCCGCGACGGCAGGTGTAATATCGGGAGAGAGTGCAAGTGACGCCAAGCCAAATACCAGCAGGCAGAATCCGTTGGACTTATACGATGACATTATCGTGCCGGACGAAGTGCAAGTCGGTGTATACGCCAATGGACTTATTATCGGTCACACGAATTCGGAGTTTAAATTGGATTTTGTGTCGAATATGTTCCCGAAATCGGTTGTCACTAGTCGGATTTTCATGTCGGCACCTCAGTTGGTAAGGTTGCTCGATACACTCGAGCGTACGGTGCAGCAGTTTGATGAAAAGCATAAATCTTAATATTTCGAGACACTCCTAAGTCGTTTATAGTAGAGGCAAGAATAAGTTGATTCATTCCGTTCTTGTTCTATGCACTGGGAATTCGTGCCGCAGTCAAATGGCCGAGGCATACTTCCGCAAATTTACCGATGGGGATTGGAAGTGCATGTCTGCCGGCACCCAACCCACCGGATACGTCCACCCATTTGCAATTACGGCTTTGGCTGAAGACGCAATTGACATAGCAGGGCATGAAAGTAAATCATTGTCCGCCTTTGAAACAGAAGACTGGGACTATGTGGTTACCGTATGTGATGACGCTGCGGAAACGTGCCCGGTATTTGCGGGAGCCGAACAGGTGTTGCATTGGCCATTTCCAGACCCCGCCGATGCTAGCGGCAACCGAGAGGAACAATTGATCGCGTTCCGAGATACGCGTGATGCCATCAAGCGTCGGGTAGTCGAGTTCTTAGAAACATTGAAGGCCGATTAAACTTGCGGAAGAATCCATGGGGCGCGATATTCCGGTCGACTACGCATAGAATTCGCTTGCTCGTCATTAATAAATAGTTCTGTGTCGGCGTCTAAATTGACTTGTCTTCCTAGACGCCACGATACATTCGCGGCGTGACAAAGAACACTTGAGGGGTGACCCACGGTTGCCAGATCCGCATTGGGCTTATTGCGGGATCTCATGCAATCCAGGAAATTACGGATATGTGAGACTCCGTCGTTTTGACCGCTGTCCTGCGCGATTATCTTATTCGCGGGGTCAAAGGCTCGCCAGCGACGATTGCCGATTATCATGTAGCCTTTGTCACCATAGAGAACCACTCCTTCTGTTTCATCGTAATATTTATAGGGCGTCCAAATCTTCATTTCGTAGCTGAGTAAACGTCCGGCAGTTGTCTCGGTGCCCGCAAATTGGTAAGTCGCCTGTAGCGTATCGGGCCACTCTTGTAGATCATCAAAATACCATTTACCACCAAGGGCAGAGATTTTACTCGGCATGTACAACGGAGTCATGCCTTGAGCGCGGCCGGCCGTATCAAGTGCCCATTTTGCTACATCGATTCGGTGCACTCCGTCGTTGCCTAAGTCGCCGGAGCCGTAATCTAAAAACCAACGCCAATTACCGTGAAATCGACGAACGTTAAATGGACGTGATGGAGCGGGGCCGAGCCACATGTCGTAATCGACGCCGGCAGGTGGCGGACTATCGGCGGGCTTACCGATATTGGATTGTTTGGCGCTTTCCCATGCTTTGGCAACAAGTACCGTACCTAATTCGCCACGGGATATCCATTGCATAGCCTTTTGGAAATGTGAACTCGTACGAGATTGGGTACCCATTTGGATTATGCGTTTGTACTTTGCTCCGGCTTGAACCATGCGTTGCCCTTCGAGCATGTTGTGGCCGTCGGGTTTCTCGACATACACGTCCTTGCCCGCCTGGCAGGCTTGAATCGTTGGTATGGCGTGCCAATGGTCAGGAGTTCCTACGACGACAGCATCAATACTCTTGTCGTCAATCAAGTGGCGATAATCGGACGTAATGTAGGGTGAACTGCCAGCGATGGATTTCACAGCCTCAACGGCAGCGTTATGCTTGCGAGTGTCCACGTCAGCTAATCCAACCATTTCCACATCTTTTTGTGCGGCGAACGCCCGCATTAAGAATCCTGCGCGGCCATGTGTGCCTATCATTCCTATGCGAATCTTGTTATTGGGCCCTTCAGCAGCGGCCCGTAGGAATTTAGCAGAAAGGGGGGAGGCGGTGGCTACAACGGTTGCGGTGGATGCTTGCCGTATCAGGGTTCTCCGCTTCATGATTGTCTTTTCCAGTTCAACAATTTGTGGAAATACTCAATTCAAGACGATGCTACTTAATTGTAGCACAATGGAAAGCAAGATACGGCCTGACCGCTGCCAGCGGGAATACGAGCGAAGCTATCCAGTACGGGAGATTTTATTTGCCGCCAGTGTTATAGAACAACGCACGCTTTTGGCCTGGCAGAGAATAATCGAAACCACATTTTTCCAAGAAATCCCCTGAAGAGGAAATTGCCATTACCTCGAGGACTTGATGTTCTTTTGCTCTGAGGAGGCAGGCGTCAATGAGTTGCGTTCCGATACCCATTCCATGCGCATTTGATGAAACCGCTAAACATTGGATCTCTGCGAGTTTCCGTGAATATATTTCGATCGCGGCAAAACCAATAATCTCGCTGCCGTCGACCGCAACGAATCCATGCTCTAGCAAATCAAATACTTCCTTAGCCGAACGGGGCATTAATAGCTGCTGTTCAACGAAAGGTTCAATAAGACGAAGTATCAAATCTTGGTCGTGGGGCTGCGATGATCTTATTTGAAATGAAGCGTTCATATAATACTCGGCACCAATGGACTACTGGCACTTGTATCGGCAAAAGGCACCCCATGAATCGACACGAATTGGTGGAGGAGCGACTTCCAGCGGAGGTCTATTCGTAGCGGATTTCAAGGATTTTAAAGCGCATTGTGCCAGCAGGCACATCAATTTCGACAGCATCGTCGATTTTGCTTCCTAAGAGACCTTGTCCGATTGGACTAGTGATTAAATATCTTCCGAGATCGTAATCCTCATCCCCGGCGCCTACGAGCGTCATTTCTTCTTCGTCATCAAGGTCTAGATCGAGAACCTTGACTGTTGCGCCAAATGCGACTTCATCCCTAGGGACATTGGCCATATCAATGATTTGTGCCCGTGACAATTCCCCTTTGATTTGATTTATTTTAGCCTGCAGCAAGCCCTGTGCTTCTCGCTGAGCGTGGTATTCCGCGTTCTCCTTCAAATCACCCTCGGCGCGAGCCTCGGCAATTTTCTCGGTGATCGCTGACATTTGGTCACCCTCCATTAGTTCCACTTTCTCTCGCTTACGCTGATACGCTGCACGGGTCATTGGCACACTGCTCATAGTAGTCCTCAAGAGTCTAATCGATTGTTGGTTAGGTGGGGGTTATGGACAAACGAATCTCGCCGTCCTTTACGCTATTGTGCGGAGTAAAGAATCGCCGCGCAAGCTTTGCATTGAACCATTTTTGCAACACGCAATTCGCTTTCCATTTGTAAGGAGATTTGTTGGAAACATGTACCGCAACAGTTTTCCGTCACCTCAGCCAATCCTTCCGCTCCGCGGGCCTCGGTCATACGGCTATATTCGCTGCGATATTCAGGGGGTAAATCACCTTCCGCGTCTTTTAGTTGTACGCTAATGCGTGAAATTTCGGTCTCTAGCGTAGATTCTTCCTGAGCTATAAACGACTCCGTTTCCGTCAAAGAAGTTCGAGAGTCTTCGACGTCGTTTTGCATTGCGTCCAGTGTTGTTTGTTCGGTTTCAAGATGGTCGTATTGTTGTAAGATATCATCAGAAATACTGCTGACTGTTTCATTAATAGACGCAATTTCGTTATTAAGTGTTTGGTATTCCTTATTACTGGAACATTCCTTTAGTTTTCCTTTCAATGTTTCGACACGGGCTTCTCGTTCACCGAGCAATAATTCCTGTTCTTTGGATGCCAGCGTTAACTGTTGAATATGAGCTTTTTGCTGCTTGTGGTCAGACTCGGCGTGGACGAGACGAGTTTGGGCAACGTCGAGTTGCTTTGGACAGCGTTCAAGCCGAGCATACAGATCGGTTAACTGCGTGTGAATTCGGTGGAGATCGCGTAAGATGTCTACAGTGGCGGTCATATTTACGTACCCGAGCAAGCATTAAGATTTCTGGTATCTATCTTCTTGCCTGATGATAACAAATATTCGAGGCCTTGTGCACTGTCTCGACCGCGTTCTTAACGCACATCTTTGGGGGGAATGCGCCGAGACTATGTCTACTCGGTTTTTTCTGCCAAGAATCCCTCGATTTGCTGACTGCGGACGGGATTTTGGAGTTTGCGTACGGCCTTTGCCTCGATTTGGCGGACGCGTTCACGAGTGACTTTAAATATCCGTCCGACTTCCTCGAGCGTATAGGTGTATCCGTCCCCAAGTCCGTATCGGAGGCGAATAATTTCTCGTTCGCGGTAGGTCAGCGTTTTGAGGATGCCTTCGATTTGTTTGCGAAGAATGGCATTGTTGGCATTTTGTACCGGATTATCGCTCCCTGAATCCTCAACGAATTCTCCAAAACTATTATCGGCGCCGTCTCCCACGGGCTTATCGAGGGAGACCGGATGTCGACCTATATCGAGAATGCGCCGTACTTCATCGACATCGACATCCGAACGTTTGGACATTTCATGCATGGTAGGTTTACGGCCCAATTCCTGTAACATTTGAGTTTGCAGGTTTCGCAGTTTGGACAGGATGTCAATCATATGAACTGGGATGCGAATCGTGCGACCTTGATCCGCGATTGCACGAGTGATCGCTTGGCGAATCCACCAAGTTGCATAGGTTGAAAATTTGAACCCGCGGCGATACTCGTATTTATCGACTGCTCGCATCAACCCAGTATTACCTTCTTGGATGAGGTCGAGAAAACTCATACCGCGATTGCGATACTTCTTGGCGATGGACACCACTAGTCGAAGGTTACCGCTTGAAAGATCTCGTTTAATATTGTCATATTCCGTAAATCGTTCTTTACAGAGTTCGCAACGTTTGAGGAGGCTGGCGGGAGTTTCTTGGGTAATCAGCATTAAATCGCGGAGTTCACGTTTCAGGTTGGCTCGACGATAACGTGCGTCTTTGGACCGACCTCCTTGCAAACTAGCTAATTGTTGGACAATCAACTGCATGCGTTGGGAAAACTCTTCGAGTTGTTTCATCAACGGCAAAATACGACGTGTCCTGAGGCTCATTTCCTCTACAAGGGTGATCGCCTTTTGGCGTCCTCGAACAAACTTAATTCTTGCCTCTTGTTTCGCTTCCTTGCTTTGCGATTTGCTTATGAGTACTCGAAACTGAATTTTGTTTTGCTCGAGAATATGTTCGATCGTAGGAATGTTCTGTGGCATCCGCGCCAAGATTTGTTCTTTACTGAGTTGCTCCGTTAGTGAAACCTTGATGGTGCGGTCAAACGGTAAGTCCCCGTTGTGTACCTTTTTGATGGCTTCGAAGGTTGTGCGAATTGCAAAGTCGCAGCCGAGTACACTGCGGCGAAACATCCGCCGAGTTTTCTCGATCTGATGCGCTAACGAGATTTCCTGGTCGCGGGTTAATAGCGGGATTTGCGACATTTGCGTTAGATATAAACGTATTGGATCATCGCTGAGTTTTGGCATACCCGATGTGGTGGGTTGCTTGGCGCTGACTGACGCCACCGTTTTGAGGTTTACGTTAGGCGACTCGGGCACCTTGGAAACGACCTTAATTCCCTGCGACTCCAACTTGATCAAAAGTTCGTCGACGCTTTCAGGAGAAAAGTCGTCGTCTGGCAAGCAGTCATTGATTTCATCGAGCGTCAGGTAACCTTGCGATTTCCCCTTAACTGCTAGTACTTCAAATTGTTCTTCAAATAACTCCATGTGTCGTAACCCTCCTGCGCTTCATGCGCGCCTCTGGACACCCGATGTAAATATGTTGTTATCACGGTATGACGATAAATCCATTTGTCGTCACTCGGATAATCCTCGATCAAATCTTTGTTGTTCTAAAAGTTGCTGCAAAAGTTGCATCTCTTCTACCTCGGATACTTCATTGCTATGTAACTTTCGGATTGTCTCGCGTTCTTCTCCGTCACGTATCTCGCGTTGAAACTTGTCAATTAAGGAATCAAGTCGAGCAGTTGGCGTAAGTTGCACGGTCGATTCTTTGTTTTTAGCGTTTTCTTCCGCCTGAACCAATACGAATTTGAGGGTAGGGTCCTCAATTTTCAATAATAATTGGTCAAAAGATATTTCATCGCCCTGATTCACAAACTCAGCTAGATATTCGAATATATAGCGTAGGTTGGTAGAGCGAAACGTAT
Organism: uncultured Planctomycetaceae bacterium; assembly: GCA_963934735.1. GTDB lineage: Bacteria > Planctomycetota > Planctomycetia > Pirellulales > Pirellulaceae > UBA721. The sequence continues at coordinate 34,773 of CAWVZW010000014.1, read as the reverse complement.
CGGGATCAAAACTACGTATCGCGCCAGGGGTCAATTCAGGGTGCGAGACGAGCAATTCAAGGATTTCCGCTTCGGTGGCATCTAAAACATCTGGCCGAGTCGGTGAGGGGGTAACTTCCAAGAGTGCTTCCCTTGAATTTCGGGAACTACTTTCACGCCGAATAGTACTAAGTTGCTGTCGCAAGTCATCGCCAGGCAAGGAAAAGGCCCGCGCTAGTCGACCTAAAATCAGTTGTTCTCGACGCCTGTAGTCAACATCCGAAATTGTTTGGTCACGGGGAACCAGGGCGAGCGTCGACAAAATATTGTGAATGGCCATTGCACTTTTATGAGTATCAACGGCTGGGTTTATCCCCATCAACTCAATGTTTACCTTGTGTTGCAACGCATCGACAGACGTTGAAATCAACTCAAAGAATGCCTCGGTGCCGTTGTTCTGTAAATAATCACATGGGTCGAGGCCATCGGGAAGCGTTAGGATACGAAGATCGAGATGTCCTTTGACAAAGTGTTCCAAGACTTCGTTTGCCCGTCGCCGTCCGGCGTCATCTCCGTCAAGCACCAGTGTTACTTCCTGAGCGATTCTTTTTAGGTGTTGTACGTGGATATCGTTAATCGCGGTACCAAGTACCGCGACCACATTGGTGACACCATATTGATTGGCAACGATTACGTCGGTATACCCTTCCATTACAATCGCCTTACCGCCTTTGCGAATGGCATCAAGGGAGATATCTATTCCGTAGAGTTGCTCACTTTTAGAAAATATAAGTGTCTCTGGGGAATTAACATATTTCGCGGCGCGATCGTCGGCGAATTGGGGTAGTATCCGTCCACCAAACGCAACGGTACGATTTTGGGTGTCGTGTATTGGAAAAAGCACTCGCCCGCGAAAGAAATCGTAATAGCTATTACGATCTTCATTGTGCCCGAGCAAAGCTACCGCCTTAAGTACCTCGTGAGAATATGGTGATGCGGAGATCTGGTTCGCCAAAAAATCCCAGCGGTTTGGAGCGAAGCCGACTTGATAGGTCGTTAGACTTTCTTGAGTGATGCCACGTTCCGCGAAATAATTTCTAGCGATCTGCGCGTCGGCATGGTGCAACAGGTATTCATGAAAGATGTTCTTTGCCCAACTAGCGGCGGCATATAGTGTCTTCTTGTCAGCCGGTGAGCCTGGCGTGATGTCGTCGCGACGAGGACCGGAAAGTTGTACGCCGGCTGATTCAGCAAGAAGTTCTAGTGCTTCGCGGAAGTCAACACCTTCGCGTTGCATCACAAAACTGAAAATATCACCGCCAATGTCACAGACCCAACATTTCCAAGTTTGGCGTTGGGGGTCGACTTGCATACTAGGGCGTTCATCATCGTGCCACGGACATAACCCTACGAAGATTCGTCCTCGCTTTTGCAGGTGAATGCTTTGCCCAGTTAAATCAACAATATCCGTCAATTCGCGAACTTGCTCTTTGGCATCATCGTTGAATTCAGCTGGCATTGAGGTAACCGGTAGATATCTAGAATCGAATTGTGATGTGAGAAGCGGGAAAAATACTGAACGTCACAAATAGTAATTACTGTGTTTGGTAAGTATAGTATTTTCCGGAGTGCGCTGCGAGTGTCAAAAGAGTACGGGATATTTTTCAATAACTATATTTGACTTTTGCGGGGCAAATGTTGTAATTTCTTTATGAACCCGTTTTGAAACATTAGCACGAATAAACGCCAGCGACTGAACTGAACAATTACGAGGGAGGCAACGATGTACAGTCCGAGTTTTTGCAATCAGACGGCATTTGATTTGTTTGTTACGGAAATTGAACAGATCGAAACAGATGCGGGTATTTGTAATGCGGTGACCGCGATTGCGATGCATTTTGACCCGCTAGTTCGTCCACAACTTGTTGCTTTAAAACTAGACGATATAGCAAATCAAGTCACGAATAGAGTTGTTAGTGGCAGCAGTCGTGCTTTGACGGCACACTTACATCATGTGTTTTTTGATGAGATGGGTTTTCGCGGTAACACAGAAAACTTTTTCGATCCGAAAAATAGTTTTTTGCCCAGTGTATTGGAATGCCAGTGCGGGATACCGATTACTTTGGCGTTGGTGTATAAGTTGGTTGCGGGAAGGTGTGGGTTGGTTGTGGATGGGCTAAATACACCAGGTCATTTTCTGGCACGTCTAACGTTTGAAAACGAATGCATGATTGTGGATTGCTTCAGTGGCGGGAAACTTCTTAGCGAGGATGAGGTGATCGCCCGCGGGATTAAAATGACCGGCGACGGAAGTATGGCCGAGTCTGCTGTGATTGAAGTCGCCACACACCGGCAGTGGGTGGCACGGATTCTCGCCAACCTGATCCACACATTTACGCTCGAAAATCGCCGTGACGATATCGCCGCAGTTTCAGAGTTATATGATGTTTTGAAACTTGCTTACTGATTCGAATCAAATTCGGTTCGAATGAATCTCAGTGTTCGTGTTTATTAGGGTCGCGGTCGATATGATTTTGATCTATGTGCAGGTGTAGACGCGGAAGTTTTCCGAGTAGTTTCACCAGGCCCTCATCCGTAACATCGGTGTCATCAAGGTATAGCGACTGTAATTGCTGCATTGCGTAGAGTGCAGGCAACCCCTGATCATCAACGGGGACTCCGATCAAATGCAAAAATGATAACGATGGCATGGTCGCAATGGATTCAAGTGACTTATTGGACAAGCGTTTGCCGCCGATCCGTAACAGTTGGATGTTGGGGTGGGAGGATAAGATTTGTATACCATCGTCCGTAAAATCTGCCTGTGGTAGATTGAGAAACTGCAGCTGTGTCATTTTCATGATGAATGGGATCGCCGCATCCGTTAAACGCGTCCGCAGGCGGAGTTGTATCAGGTTCTGTATGGACGTCAGTGGGTTAAGTCCTTTTTCGGTTATGTCACTGCTGTCGATTAAGATGCTGGTGATGTGTTCGCTATTGGTGAGCATCAACAGGTCGCCGTCGGTGACACGGGGGCCGTCTAAATGGAGCGTTGTTACTGAGGGGTCGGACAGGGTTTCGTTGATGACTTCGCGAGCCGTTTTTTGAATCTGGGGCCGTGACGACTCTGGCGCCGGAACACTACACGCAGACAGAAATGCTAGACCTAGCAACGCGACGATGCGACTGTCAGCAATTCTGAAACGTGGGCAACGGCTGATGGAGTGAGAGTTGGGCACGGGCAAAGGTACAAGAAGAATTATCACGTTGGTAGCAACGAACGGTAGCGTGTACTATATTGATACTTAGTTAATCGATTTCTTTATTATACATCTCGCGTCTGACAACGCAGTAGGTTCAGGGACCAAATGAAAAAGTTACATCAAAATATAGTGAGTCTAGTCGCCCTAATCGCCGTTTTGGCCTCTCTAGGGATGCAGGAAACGTCACCTCCGGCTGGGGAGGCTTTGGTAACGGCCGCGGTCGCCTTTCAAGGTACTTTGACTTCCGAGCAGAGCAAGGTAGCGGTGTTGGCCTATGATGATGAACGCCGCGTTGATTGGCACTTTATACCTAAGGCTGAACGTAAGGGGCTCATGGTTCGCAACATGACGGGCCCGCAGAAAAAAGCGGCAGGTAAAGTCTTAAAAGCGGGTTTGAGTGTAATGGGCCATCGCAAAATCCGGCAGATTATGGCACTAGAGGGAGTTCTGCACGATTTGGAAAAGGAAAACCCTGGGAAGTTTGCGCGGGATACTTTGCGATACTATTACACGTTGTTCGGTGAGCCGGGCGAGAAGGGGACATGGGGCCTTAGTATCGAAGGTCATCATTTGTCGTTGAATTTCGTAATCAAAGATAGCAAAGTTATTTCGTCGACACCGCAAGTTCTCTGTGCAAACCCGACTATTGTGAAAGCGGAGGTTGGTGCAGTTAAAGCGGGCACTCGGGTTTTGAAAAACGAAGAAGTATTTGCTTTCGAACTTGTGAATATGCTGGACACTGAACAAACCAAAGTCGCTATTGTTGACGAGAAGGCTCCCCGCGAAGTGCGGAGTGCTGGTGCGGCGCAGGTTCCACCAGGTGACCCAATAGGAATCGCTTGGGATGATTTAACGATGGAGCAACGCAAACTTCTGCGTAAGATCGTACGAGTCTATGCGGCCACGATGGCTCCCGCAATTATGGAAGAACGGATGGCGGATATCACTGAGGCACAATGGGCGAAGGTTCACTTTGCTTGGGCTGGCGCCACAAAACCTGGCATCGGACACTACTATCGAATTCAGGGTCCAACATTCGAAATTGAATTCGTAAACACTCAACCGGACGCCGCTGGGAATCCCGCAAGTCATATTCATTGTATGTGGCGCGACGTCCGTGGGGATTTCGCGATTAGTAAATAAGGGCGCTGTCTTTGTCTAAGCCGTAGTTTTCAAGAGGCGATCTGCCTTTTTGAAAATTCGGTTGAACATTGGACGAGTTAGGCGACCTGTAAATGTGTTCTGTTGGCTTGGATGATAGCTTCCCAGCAATACTCGCCCGTCAGGCAAGCGAAAAGTGGCGCCGTGGCTGAATTTCGGAATCGGGCCATCGTATAGGTCGTTATGGCGTAAGTAGTCGATCGTTGCCCGCCAGGCAATTTGACCAAATGCTAAAAATACTTTGACCGGAAGAATCGCCACTAACTCTGTTAACCATGGTCGGCAATTTTGTACTTCCTCGCGAGTTGGCTTGTTCTGAGGTGGGGCACAGTGACAAACGTTTGTAATGGCACAATTGATCAACTCAAGTCCGTCGCCGGTGTGTGTCGATTCCCTTTGATTGGCGAAGCCGGCCAAGTGCAGAGCCCGATAGAGCCAGTCACCGCTGCGGTCGCCAGTAAAGATGCGACCGGTGCGATTGGCGCCGTGCGCTCCAGGTGCCAATCCAATAATCAACAGCTCCGCCTGTGCGTCGCCAAAATTGGCAACAGGTTTACCCCAGTATTGCTCATCAATGAATGCCCGCCGTTTGGTGTTAGCTATGTCGTGGCAGTGTTGGATTAATCGGGGGCACGCATCGCAGTCGACGATCGACTTATTGAGCTTGTTCCAGCGTCTGGTTTGAACTGTCGTGCGGGGGCTCATTTCCTTGGTGCCAATAGGTTGGAGACCGCGGTGTCGATTGTCGAGTAGGTAAATTCGAATGCGGCGTCAGTTAACCGCTGTGGGACAACCTTTTGTGACTCCAATAGCACTTCGGAAAATCCTCCTAATAGTATCCGCAACATGAACGCCGGGACAGGGAATATAGCCGGTTTGTGTAAGGATTTAGCGATCGCTGCCGTCAGTTGATTGTTGGTAGAGGATTGGGGCGCGACAATGTTGTATACCCCTGAACAACTCGTGTCAGCGATGAGGAATGCTAATGCGGCTATACAGTCATTAATGTGAATCCACGGAACCCATTGCGTTCCTGAGCCGATGCGTCCACCGACAAACATTCTAAAGGGCCTTACCATTTGCGGGAATGCGCCACCATCAAGTCCCAGCGGAACACCTAGCCTGGTTGTTATCACGCGGATGTCGGTGTGCTCTAGTTCCGTTAATGGTGCTTCCCAAGCTTGCACAACGGTGGATAAAAAATCCGCGCCCGGTGCGCTCAATTCCGTTAGTTCATCGTCTCCAGGAAATCCGTAATATCCAACCGCCGAACATGACAAAAACGTATCAATATTATGTGATCCCCGCAGTAGAAAATTGGTTAGATTTTGAGTGCCATTTACACGGCTATCATAAATACGTTTCTTTTTTGCCTCGGTCCAGCGACCTGCAGCAACTGATTCACCGCTGAAGTTAACGAGGGTGGTAATCGCCTCGAAGGCTAGTGTTGGCGGGTCGCCATCGGTGGGTTCCCATTCAACGGCACCTAGGAATTCCGCCTCGCAGTCGAGTGACTTGCAGTGTTTGGCGGCGTTCGATGGATTTCGAGAAAGGACCCGAAATTGATCCTCGCGTGTCAGATTAAGTAGAAAATTGGTGCCCACAAAACCGGTAGCACCAGAAATTAGAAAACACGTCATGAATCGTCCCGTTTGTATTGGAAAATGATGAGAATCCCTGACTGGATTAGCCAAAGGTATATTGATAAAAAATTAGCCCAGCTCGACACTGCCAGCAAATGAGCGGTGAAAATGTACGTGCTTCCATTGACCGTCTTGCTTTTCCCATATTCGTGTTTCTTCATAACTGCCGACTGAATCATTCGCCTCGGCGTCTACGATTTGAACTAGTCTGACGTAGGTTACGCAAGCGGCATTTTCACCGAGCATTCGAATGCGGGGCGAACAAATCGTGGATTGATTTGCGGAGTCGGTAGTGCGGTTGAGGTAAAAATAGTGAAACGGAAGTCCTTCTACAAGTTGTCCTAAGGCCTCCGGTTCGTATGCTGTCAGCGAAACGTCGCAAAGCTGAACGTAGGCATCCCAGTCCTTGGAATCAATCGCTTGGAGCAACCGATCGTTGAGTAATAATAATTCATCTTCTACGCAGGCTGTCATGTTAAGGGGTTCTTCATATGTGGTAGGTAATAGGATAGGGTGGGATCGCCGAACGTCGCATCGGAATCCGATCTTTTACAGCGAGTTTTGAAGTTGGAGTCGATGTCACTGACTTTGACTTCATCCTTCTTTTGCAGGGCTTTTGGTATCTTCACGGCCGCGACGTAAGCCGCAATCGCTAGTAATAAGAGAAATCCAATAACACCAAATATATTCGTCAATAGACCGTTTGTACGTTCGCCCATTACATCCGGGGAATTAGTCAACCATAATAGAACCCCGGCAATAAGAGGACCAGCGATGACGGTTACCGCTTGTGCAGAAACAACTGCCGGTACCGTATTCATGCCGGCTAGTTTTGCTAGTAATGCAACTATCATTCCCGTTAACAATACAACCGTCGTAAGTATCTTGGGACCTTTACTTTCAGCAGTTGAACCAAAGCCCAAGCCATCAGAAAGAATAAAACCAGCAATCATTGAGTTAACTAGAAACGATGAATACGCCGCTGAAAACAGTCCCACACAAAACAAAAGTTTACCTTTACTGCCAAATGCCGGTTCTAACGCTTTCGCAACCTGTTCGACATCTTTTAGGTCTTTGCCCGCGAGGACAGACGCGGCCGTCGCCATCAGCATAATTGTAATTACGGCCATAATAACAGAGCCAACTCGCGCGTCGACGACCACCGTTTTTAATTCTGTTACAGACCAACCTTTTTGTTTTGCTAGGTAAGCTTGGAAATAAGCCGCAGCTACGACGAAGGTGGTGCCAACCAACCCTAGAACCTCCACCTCTTTGAAAGCGCCTGCCTTTGGTATAAGACCTTTGAAAATTTCAATTAATTCCGGTCCGGCAAAGATTAGGTTAATCGCAAAACAAGTGAGCATCAGCCCCACAAAACACATCATCAGCTTTTCGAGTGCTCGGTAGAAGTTCTTAAAGAAGAACAGAAAGGAAATAGATAGTGCGTTGAAACTGATGACTAACGCGATGGACCAATTGGTGGATAGGAAGACGTCAAAGGCCGATTGAACGCCGAGGTTATTTCCGAATTGGAATGCGGTTGAAATGAAAAACACCGCTACACCCACGAAAACTGCTAACCACCGACCAGCTTTTCGAGTGAGAATGTCTGCGGGCGACTCTTGCGCGACGACTCCGAGACGTGCTCCCATCTGCATATAAAACATCATGAAAAAACATGCCGTGATGACAACCCACAACATGGAATATCCCTGTTGTGCACCAACTTTGCTACTTGCGAGGATGCTACCAGGTCCGATGACGACGCAGGCTGTGATGACTCCCGGGCCGATGGCCTGATACCACCGTCTTTTCGGGGAAGATTGTTGGAGGTTTGTCATGAGGGAACTCCGAATGGATTATTTAGGAAACTTTGACTCTCATTGCTTCTCGCGTTAAAGCACGTCATTATTGTACAACAACCTAACACGTCAATCGATTGGTTTGTAGTGCTCAATAGTCGGCAAAATACAGTCTTTAATGGCAGAAATGCATTGTAATATATGTTCTTCATGGGTGCGAAAGCACAGTACGCAGACTCGTATCATGAATATTCCGTCAATTGTTGTCCCGGACAAAAATATCTTACGTTGTTGGTTAATACGGGCCAGAAAGTCCTTGTTCAAGGCATTGAGCGCGGTAGTGGACAAAACATCTGAGGGCGCCAAACGGAACGCGAATGTGCTGAGTTGTGGAGTTGACATTATTTCAATGTGTTTTAATGACTTTACGGCAGCAAAAGCCTGTCTACTGAGATCAATTTTCTCATCGAGGTATTGTGTGAAGGTGTCCCACCCAAAGAGCTTCAGCGGTAGCCAAACTCGCAGCGCGCGGAAATCGCGTGAAAGCTCCGGTGAAATTTCACAGAAATCAACGTGGGCGGCGTCTTCCTGAAAGGGAGGTAAGTAGGCCGCGCTGATTCGGTGTGCTTGGCGAAGTGACGCTTGCTCCCGTACCAGCAGGCATCCTGTACCATAAGGCAAGAAAAGCCCTTTGTGAGGATCTAAGGTGATCGAGTCAGCACGATGCAATCCATGTAAAGCTCGGCGACCGCGATCTGTCAAACAAAAAAATCCACCATAGGCCGCGTCAATGTGTAACCAAAGTTGTTCTTGCTGCGAAATCTCAGCTAATTGCTCGAGGGGGTCAACGGCTCCGGTATTAGTCGTTCCGGCGTGGCCGGCAATCAGAAATGGAGTGAGCCCAGATTCTCGATCAAATGCGATTTGTGACGTGAGGGCGGATAGGTCGATTTGACGAGCGGCGTCACTAGCTATCAAGCGGACGTTTGTTTCCGGAAAACCCGCTAGAACGGCTGCTTTGATAATACTGTGATGAGATTGGTCGGAAGTATAAATCATTGCTTTGCTGAAATCATCCCCTAGTCGGACACGCCGCGCGGTGACAATTGCGGACCAGTTGGCCAGCGATCCACCGGTCGTTAAATAGCCACCGCTTCCAACTGGAAATCCGACAAGGTCGTTGAACCAAGAAATTACATCCGCTTCGATATTAGCCAATCCTGGGGCAACGGACCAAACGGTCACATATTTATTAATGATGCCGGCGATTAAGTCAGCGATAGCGGAATGGGGAATCCCACCACCTGGGACGTACGCTAGATACCCGCCGGAGGTTGGGCTGTAGCTGGGATTGATGCGGCGTTGGAAGAGGTCGTCAAGTATTTCAGCCAGTGGACTTGGCGGCCCTAGTTTAGGTTCGCGGGACGTAATATCAGTATTCGGAGAATCATGAGGAGCCCAAGCATCATTCTCTACGATACCGTCCAAGTAGGTTGCAAGCTGGTCAATAACCACCGCAAGTTCTCGCCGCAGTTGATGGCCCGTCAATTCTAGCTGGGGGTTTGTGTGGGAAGTCGGTAGTTGTGACATGTGCCAGCGGGCTTAGATATGGGATTGCAGAAGAGGTATCTGGCTCAATTCTACCCTTGCGGCGTACGTCAACGAAAGGGTGCAAAGGTCGGTAAACCCAACAATAGGGTGTGTACCGTTGGAGTTAATGTTCAATCGAGGATGGCCCGCTCGCGCTATCAAATAGGTGTATTGAACGTTAGAATTGAGAAATAAACATATTGGGGGACAAATGTGGTTGATACGATAAAGATAATTGAAAGTAATCTGGCCGAAGTCCGCGAGCGGATCAGGACAAGCGCCCAGGCTAGTGGTCGGACGGCAGCTGATGTTACGTTGGTTGCAGTATGCAAGTATTTCGGGAGCGAAGTCACGAGAGATGTTGTCGCGGCAGGCTGTCGAGATATTGGCGAAAATCGACCCCAAGTGTTGTGGTCAAAAGCCTCGGATCTAACAGCAATTGACGTGCGTTTTCATCAAATTGGACACTTGCAACGAAACAAGGTGCGACGGACCATTTCCTGTATTGATTTGCTCCACGCCGGTGATAGTTTACGTCTGATTAGTTCGGTCTCCGCAGAATCCGTTAAACAGGGGATAGTTTCGCGTGTGTTAATCGAAGTGAACGTTTCCGGCGATGAAAATAAACATGGTTTTTGTCCGACCGAGTTGGAGTCAGTATTGCAAGAGGTCGCCGTCCTGCCAAACATCGATGTTCAAGGCATGATGGCAATGGCCGGTTTGGAGAGTGATGCTTCTGAATCTCAGCGTGAGTTTGCCAAATTGCGAGAGCTTCAAGAGAGCTTGTCCGCTTGTTGTCCGAAAAACGTTTCGTTGAACCACTTGTCCATGGGCATGACTCGAGATTACGAATTGGCCATTCAGGAAGGTGCCACTATCGTACGGATCGGTACTGCTTTGTTCGAAGGCATTCCGCGAGTATAATTTGCAAGAAGCTTAATTGGGATCCGAAGTTCTCAACACGCACCTTTATATTTAGACTATTTCAATAATGGCCAATCAGAAACCAATTATGCTAATTCCCGACGAGGCTGTTCCTGCAGGGGAGACTGCGCCCGCTCCAGAGTGCGACGTATTCGCGCGTCCAGACGAAATGGTGGAGTTGTTATTGGCGGCCCAACCCTACCGTTTAGACGCAGAGTTGCGTTTAACGGAAGCTTGCATTGAAAAGGAATTAACATGGATTTGCAGCATTCGTACCGGCAATGCGTCGGTCGAACAATGTGTTCGTGGGCTACGATTGGCGTATCATGCGGGGCACCTGTTTAAGAATACCGGCGAAAGTTCATCCCAACGTGGGAAATTGATGCACGCGTTAGTTGGCGTTATCACTTCGGTTACACCGACGACGACACTACAGCGAATATTGATTACTTGTGAAATACCGTTGTTGGTGTTGGGCTTGCAGGTCGGAACGTCTCGATGCGAAGCGAACAGGCAGGCAATTATAGATAAGTTGACTGTAATTTGCGAAGAGGATTTCGACGGAGAGGGGATGCTGGCGAGTTCCGATTTATGTGAGTTGGCCGAAGTACTCGCATCTATCGCGAGAATGATACAGCTTGTTGAAATGGTAACCCGGACCTCACTGCCGCAGTGTATTTTGAATCAGTTTCAATGGGCCGTGCGTCAATTGCTAGTTATTTGCACGAGCGATGGACGCCCGATCGGCGGAAAGTCTAGGCGACTGAATGATGAGTTTGTAACGCTTTTATTGAAATTAGGTGGTGATCCTAGTGATGTTCGCTTAGCTCACCATTTGGGTTTTCTGTCGGATTCCGCATCTGGATTTACCGCGGAATTAGCCGTAAAAGCTGAGCGTCCCAAGGCTTCGTTCCATTCGGAATGGGCACAAGTTGCAATTTTACGCAGTGGATGGGGTCGTAAACGTCGTGAATTAGCAGTTTGCGTTAGTGGAACGCAGGTTGAAATTGCGTTGCAGTCATGTGGAAACCGCATTTTGGAAGGTCGCATCGAGTTCACGCTAGAAGTTGCTGGAGGTCGTCTTGAGCCCACGGGAAGTTGGGTTGAGACATGCTGGCAAAGTGACAGCGACGCTGACTTTTTAGAGATGGAGTTGGAAGTGAATGATTGCTGGCGAATTCAACGTCAGTTTTGCGTCAGTCGCCGCAGTGGCGCAGTTTTAATTGCGGATGTGGTGTTGGGGACGGCGAACTCGGATGTTCGGCATACGTTGAAAATGGGAACTGCGTCGGGTGCTACATTTACGGCAGGCAACGATGGGCGGGAACTGTTTGTGGACACCGGAAACTTACACGGGTTGGTATTGCCCGTCGGGTTGTCTGAATGGCCTAGCGATCGTAGCGGCAGCATTCGAGGCGATCTTACTGGCGCAAATGAGTTAGAATTGATTACAAGCGGTGACCAACTGTCAGCATTGTATTGCCCCTTGTTTTTCGCCCTGACTCCCAAGGCGGCCGACAAACAATATACTTGGCGGCAACTTGTAGTTGCGAATAAGTTGACCCAGGAAGCACAAGATCAAGCCTCAGCTTCTCGGATACAGGTTGGCGGCAGGCAATGGCTTTTATATCGTAGCCTGACCGAACAAGCTAATCGAACTTTCATGGGACAAAACTATGCCTCAGAATTTGTGTTTGGGGAATTCCTGCTAGATGGTAAACTTAAACCGTATGTAGAAATCGAGTAAGCGATGACCGCGTGGACGCGGGTACAAATGTCAATTTGATTCAAAGGTATGATTTATGACTCCGAATAAGAAATTGTTCGTACTGTTGCTGATTGTTTGGTGCCCGCTTGCAAATGCCCTAGATCCTGTGGACGGTAAGGACGATGAGCCCGCCGTAGCTAAAAGGCCGGCATTGAAATCGCTGACGTCTAGTAGATTCGTTTTGCCTCTGAAAAAAGAAGGCGGGTTGTGGATTGACCTAAAACGTAAATGGGTGATAGTTGACGGATCTGTTTGCGTACGCGAGGGTCCCTTGGAAATGTTTATTTGCCCGGCCCAAACCAAGGAACATGAATCTGTGTTAACAACGCCGATTGATGCAGAAGCTGTTCACACGAGCCTGTTAGCTATTGGGGCAAAAACTGGAAGTCCGGTTCAGTTTCAGCCTGAATATAAGCGTGCAACAGGGTCGGTCATCGACATTGTGGTCGTTTGGGTGGATGAGGATCAAAAAGTCAAAGCTAGCTTAGCCCAAGATTGGATTAAGAAGGGAAATACACGCAAGACGATGCAGTATGCTTGGGTGTTTGGCGGCAGCGGATATTGGAAGAACCCTAATACAAATGAAACGATCTATTACGGAAACGACGGTTCATTGGTTTGTCTGTCAAACTTCCCTACGGCGACGATCGACTTACCCGTGGAAAGTAGCCACAGCAATGCAGCGCGGTTGTACTACGCAAATACTTCTAAGATAGCTCCGTTAAAAGCACCGGTTCGAATAATATTTTCAAACCGGGCCGATGTTGACGTTGAGAAAGTTCCCAAAGTACTTGGCGATGGTTCGGGTTTACTCGACTCCGTTCGCAAATGGGCAACAGAACTTGGCACGACACCATAAACGTACCGGAACGATCGCTTATTCGCGCTGGCCCAAGTTCATTAATCGCGAATGACCATCAGTAACAGTTAATCAACTTGTAGTAAACAACTACGCTAAATGCCGTGACTATATTCCACAGTGTTCGGCCATAACAGCGGGTTCACAAATATAGCTGGTGTAAAACGGGCCAAATTCTGCGTAGCGAGCGCTGGCTTCATCGAAACGCATGCGATACACGATGTCTTTAAGGTATTCAGGGTTGCGGGCCCATAGCGTCACGCCCCATTCCCAGTCATCGAGTCCAACGGAAGTAGTGATAAGTTGTTGCACCTTACCGGCAAATTTCATGCCACTGCGCGCGTGTTCGGACATCAATGAATTTCGATCTGGGAATTCCATCATGAACCAATTTTCGCCGACATCCCGCTTCTTGTTCATTGGATAGAAGCAGGTGGCCGGCCACTCAGGGAAGTCTGGTGTCAGACGCTGTTTTCGCATGATAGGTTCTCGCCGTTCATAGGCTTCGAGCTTCGCAGTATATGCGGGCGTGCCTTCCTCATCACCGTCTTCGACAAGACGCTGCCCATATTGTTCAAGCGTCGGAACGTATTCGGAAATTTCTGTGAGTGAGACATAGCTATATGTGGACTCGAGCGTTGCACCTAGACGCGTGTTTAAAAGATTCTGATTGGCCTTTTCAATTACCAACGGATCGGGATCCATAATCATCAAGCCAAAATCGGCCTTGTGCCCAGATACTATACTTGTTTGCAGTCTAGCGGGACCGTTTTCAGACAAAGAGAGAGCGGAAATGAGCTCCGTTCTCGCATCATCGCGGTCGTCGAGGGCACGCAATGCGGCGCGATCGAATCGATAATAGAAATGGCTGCAGTGCCATCCTACCGTAGGGATGATGGAAGGTTCGGGGAGGTCTTGGGCACCGGGTCGTTGTGGATGATTCATGCTGTTCGTGTTTCTCAAATAGAGTATTATTCAACTCAAGAGTTCATCGACTCGTTGAATAAGGCGCTCCATAGCAAAAGGTTTATGTAAATAGGTATCAACGCCGAGCAGATCGGCGTACGATTCGTGTCGTTCACCTTCGTTTGCGGTCATCATTATTATTCTAATCGGTTCTTCGTAGTCTTTCCGTAACGCCTCAATAACGAGAAACCCACTTCGTTTTGGCATCATCATGTCAATCACCATCAACGCTGGTTTCATATCATGAGCTAGGGCTAATCCTTCCTCGCCGTTGTTAGCGGTGGAAACTTCATACCCGGCTTGTTTTAACGCGAATGCAACCGTAGCGAGAATATCCGGATCGTCGTCAATTACGAGGACGGATGGGCCGGTTGTAGATTGGTCAGAGGCGGTCATGATTTGATGAATACGGTAGTGACTAATGGGGCTTGCGCAGGCAACGCGGGGAAATTACGGCCTATTGAAACTTACCACGTGGAATCTGTGATGCAAGCAATGCATCGCAAAACCTAGGATTATCTTTCGCGTGCGATAATTTTGGCGATAACCATTAGCGGGATTGCAATATGATGCAACTCTGTCTTTGATCCAAGAGGCGCGGTCCGTCTGAGGATGGATTGCCAAGTGGAATCGATTCTACCGCGTAAAGACACTCACGTGGCGGGATTCGTACATGTGACAGATGACGAGGCGCTAGTTTAATTGACACTTCTTTCACGTGTTCAATGAGTTAGTACCCTATGACGCCCCAAACCCTACTTGGTCGATTCAGGTTTCAGTGAAAAGCTCATATAGTGCAATCCGCTAGGTCGATTGAACAAAACTCCCCCAGTAGGAGCTAGGTGCTTCGAGATCGCCGAAAATTCAGGTAAGGGATGATCTTGAAAAGCCGAGTTAATCACGCGGAAGAATTGATTGTCCGAGGCCTGGCTCGTGATTGTGCCCTGTACCGAATCACCAAGTAACACGTCATAAAACATTTTCAATGAATGTTCTGGGCGACTAAAGGAAATAGCAGATGGTTCGATTTCACCCGTCTGAGCTTTGATTTGAGCGACAATTAGTTGGAAATCGCTTTGATCAGCTAGTTTTTCACCTTCACCAGTTGATGTGTCAATCACTGATTCAACAATTTCGAACGAATCACCGACAACTAGGTATCCATCGACGATGGCGAATGTTGGTTGAGGTTGGCGAAAGTTCTCGCGAAAATTCTGTTGATTTCTGTTTGGAGCTGGATTGGGTTGTTCCGGAGGTTGACCAGGTTGTTGAAACGAGACTTCGGGTACCGGTGGCCCGCCGCGGTTGGGAGTAGAAACCAAATAATAAGCAGCTCCGCGGTACTCCTTTTTTTCAAAGGGAGCTTCAAATTGTTCGATATTTACATCGATAAACTTAGCAAATGCATCAGGGTCTTTGAGTTTCACGGAAATTAGACGAGACAGGCTATTAACCCGAATCGGTTCGATAACCTTACCGATCATTGTCAGGCGACCGTCGATTTGGCCAATAACGTCTTCACGCAAGTTCCATCCGGTTGGCGTGTTGACGTTGTCCTCAACGAGATTTTCAAAATAGCCGGATCCAAGGATTTGATCAACAAGTTTTTCGACTTCGTCGTAAGTCTTTTCCAGATCCCAGAAGACTGTGCTGTAGTCGGCTACATCAGCAGGAACCCATGGTTCAGGGGACATGTCACCCGAACCAAACGTAAGGAGGTTGAGCACACCACGGCGTGGCGTGCCTAATGCGAGGTGGAAATGGGCGACGCTATCAAACCCAGGTGGCGCTAGGATGAGTGAGCCACCGACCGCTTTAAATCCATCAACGCCAAGAGTAGGCAATAAAGCCATTGCCGCCTGAGCTTGGAAATTGTCCCGAGTGGTTGCATTGATTAGCGTCAGTGGATCAGCGAAAA
The DNA here is from genome assembly GCA_963934735.1 of uncultured Planctomycetaceae bacterium. Classification (GTDB taxonomy): domain Bacteria; phylum Planctomycetota; class Planctomycetia; order Pirellulales; family Pirellulaceae; genus UBA721. The sequence goes on along the minus strand of CAWVZW010000014.1, from coordinate 18,900 downwards.
AGCTAATTTGTGGTTGGTAGTCATCGGCGCCGACACTGTTTCGCATAATATCAGTGAATTTACGATTGTCAGATAGGTTACGGACGGTCTCCTCGGCAGTTTCTTCCCATACGCTTATGAGATGCGTAGCCATTAATTCGCTGCTGCACATGACCACAGTTTCTTCTTTAATGAAAATATAAAGGTCGTCATCATCGCCGGGGTTGCGGAATATTGTGACCTCAGTTTCGCCGATGGTTTCTTCAACTAAATCTCCGGCATTGCTAATGTGTTCGAATTGTGCGCGTTCAATTAATTTGTCAGCGGTTTCGGTATTGGCACCTACGTCGGCAATAAGGGCAAACATTGGACGCGCAGTGTCGGTCACTGCTAGCGAGAGAGCAACTTCACCGGTGGGGAGTTGCAGAATATCCTCTAATGTTACGCCAAGCTCCTCTTGGATTTGTGGAAACGCGTTTAATAATTCGCTGTAGAGGCGATCGACCAACGGCGAAACAGATTCATCAGCACGTATTGCTCCTAACGAGGTCCGAGCGAAATCCGTTTTCAATTCTGGGAAATCGTCCACCCGCAAATAGACTACGGTGTTATACGGAAACAACTCGGGCGCTGTTGGCCGAGCATCGGCTACGGGCAGAAGTGCTGTAAGGGTTAATATGCAGGAAGCGAGGAAAATGCCTAGTCGTGAACGGGCCATTGAGTTGCCTTTTTGGTCTTTGGGAGGATTATTCGAGGATTTTACCGTATTGCTCGTCGTTAAACACCAAAGCCAATGGAAGGTTCCGAGAATAAATGAGATATCTGCAGGTTGTTCGACGGGCAAAAATGCCGGTTTTGGTATTGTTGTTTGATTATATTACGTTTAACAACGACAAATATTCGGCTTTTCGTTGCTAATTCTATTTGAATTGTCGTAGAAATCCCGTTTGAGCCGAAACAAGTATACAGTGGCGCTGTTTAGCGTGTAGAAAATCTTTGCTTATGTTAGTTCATAGCATAGAATAGACATAGCCGACGAGTTAATGCCGGAGATGATTTATGAGTAACAGTTTTAAAATCTTGATCGTACTTACTCTGGCCGTCTTCTTTGCTGGAACGGCCGAAGCCCAGCCCGGCGCTCCCGGTCAGGCCGGTCAGGCCGGTTCTATCCAAAATGATGGACAAATCGAAGGCGGTGCCCAAACCACTGGTTTCATTGGTGGTTCTGACACAGGGAACCCTCGCAGTTTTAGTACGACGGTGGGTGGCGGATTCGGAAATAGCATGGGCGGATTCGGAGGGATGGGTGGCATGGGTGGATTTGGTGGCATGGGTGGCATGGGTGGATTCGGGAGTCAGAACCAAAATCAACCGCAAAACACTTTGCGGTTTCCCTATGTCATTGCATTTAAGACTACACCGTTTTTGCCACAGCGAGTACAGGTTCGAGCGGAATCGCGGTTAAAGAAACTACCCGGTCTATCCAAGTTCAACCAAGTGTCGGTGACGATGAACAAGACAACGGCTACGCTCAAAGGTGTCGTCGTATCAGATCGCGACAAGCGTTTTATTGAAAAGCTTGTAATGCTAGAGCCGGGCGTGAAAGAAATCGATAATCAGTTAGCGATCAAAGCTGTCGATTAGTTCTATCGGATTCGGACTCACTCGCACCGCGAACTCCAGAAACTAAACCAGCTGTAGCAATGCTTCTGTGTGCGGGTCCGGCTATTGGTTCGCCGCATTTCGTAACATTCCAGGTGGCAGGACCTTGATAGCCTGAAGCCCCGAGGGCGACGTTAGCGAGCGGTATGGCAGTGACGGTTGACCGAATTGCTGAGGTTGTTGCACAACAGCAGTGGGCCCGGAGTTGGGTTGTGTCGCCGTAGGCGTCGCCGTTGTGTGATTGGCAGGCATTGCTGTTGAGGAGACTAGATGTCGGGTTAGATTCTGTGGGACGTCGAACGTAGTGGTCTGAACAGTGCTATTAAGGTTACCCTGATAGTTCTCACGAGAAATTGGCTGGGAATGTAACCGCGGGTTAGTACGTGGGGACGCCGTGATTTGGTCTTGGGGTTGTGCGTTTGGGCTTGAATTATGCTTGCCAGGTAAACTTGTCTTACTGAAATGGCCGGTTACGTTACGTCCTTTCAGGGGCCTGAATACGGGCACCAAGCTAATAAGTCTTTTTTCACCACCGAATTCCTGCCAAGGAATCCAAAAGCTGTAGGATGGTCCAAGTTCTGAATCTGATAGGTGGGTTTGTAGTTGGTCGGCGCGAAATACAAATTTACGGTCGGGGTTGCGGGTCGGCACCTCCTGCCGCGCCGCCTTCGTGTCATCGAAAGCAAAGACTACTAGCTCGCCGTCGACGTGAATCGCTTTTTGTTCGTGGTTATAGAAATAAATTCGGCCTCCAAAGCCCTGCACGGGATTCGTTCCTGGGACGTTAACGATATCGTGCGTCCAAACTGCCGCGATTCTGACAGGTGTGGAATCGAGTTTGCGTGTCTTGGCAGCTGCAGCGTTCCATGGAAGCGTGTCGTTGGCGGATTGTATTTTATCCGAAAACGATGTGCACCCGAGGGTCGTTATGCTGAGTGCGAGGGCGCAACTGAAGAGAATGGATCGATGTGTACTGGAAACAGGCATTTGGGGGAGTCCTGTGGGGTAGCGAGGTGGAGGATAACGAGTGCGTCGTTTTCTATTAGCGGTTGAATCGCGGATCGGGTATCGATTGCGGGTAGGCGGTTCGTGGATACTGCATAGGTTCGTTTGGCAACGCGTCAGGGCGGACTTGTATTGGTTGCGGTGCCGTGCGAGTTGCATCGATAGCGTTTATCGCCCCACGAGAGTACTGGTTAGCGGGATATGTTGGCAAGACCTGTTGCCGTTGTTGTGGTATTGGGTTGTTATGCAAGTATTGCGGTTGAGCGTTGGCGGTTCTCGTTGTGGGTTGGGGGTTGTATCCTCGCTGATCGCTCATACTTGCCTGAAAACCTGGCGGCACATAGGCGGGAGCGGGTACAACCGTTGATCGCGTAACCGGAGCGGGGGGTGTTGCGGGTTGATAGTAGCTATCAACACCTAACGTTGCTCCTACGGATGGTTCGGGAAACGCGTGGTCGAGTAGTGTGCCTGCGGGGTTGTCATCAGGATATATTACCCTAGCACCGTTCCCCCAGAGTCCTTTGCCCTTGGATAGACCAACGTCGCCTTGTAGTTCGATTAAGTCGTCTAGCAACCAGCTCATGCGATCTGATTCAACTGATTTGATTTCGTCAATATCCGATTCGTCTTTTACAACTCGTGGAGTCATGATAATCAAAAGTTCGGTACGTTTTTCGGATTCGGTGTCATAGCGGAACAACTGACCGAGAACAGGTAAGTCACCGAGGTAAGGGACCGAGCGTCGGTTGACTAATTTACTTTTGGTGATGAGTCCAGCGAAAACTACCGTTTCACCGTCATGAGCGCTGATGACCGTGGATGCTGTAGTTGTGTTAATCGCGGGTGACAAAATTGCCTGGCCATCTGGCGTTACCGCAACCGGTGTACCGGAATCCACTGGACCCAATTCAGACTTCTCAGTTGACAGGTTCATGACAATTCGCCCATCTGGCGTGACTCGGGGACGAACATTGAGTAATAACCCAATCGGCACGTCTTCCGTAGAGTTGGATACACCCCCGTTTTGGTTAGTCGTACTGCCTGTTATTCGAGCGACATTTGACCCGACTTGAACGAATGCATCGGACATGTCGAGCGTCATAATCTGGGGACGACTTAAAATTTGCAGACGCCCACGATCTTGTAAAGTTCGCAAAAGGATGTTGATTGACTCATTGGCAGCGGAAAACACAAAGCCACCATAGCCTAAGGTGGCACTTGATCGACCTAAACCAAACCCAGCAATGCCTTGGCTCAATAATGTTTCACGTGATGCTAAGGCGGCTGGTGTGGCGTCGTTACCCAAGGCCTGTCCTTGGAAGGCATACCCTACTGCCGCACCGCGGTCGAATAGCATGCTGTCCTGAAGCCCTAGTTCAACGCCGAACTCAAATCCATCATTAAGTTCTACTTCTGCTATCACAACCTGAATCATGACCATGTTTGGCTTGAAGTCCAAATCCATGATAATTTGTTTCAAGGTTTCAAAGTTTCGAGGCGGCGCTGAAAGAATCAGGGAGTTACTCAGAGCATCAAATCCAATGACGACCTGAGTTTCTTTGATTTCGGCATTAGTGATGCTGGATTGTTGGTTAACATTTTGTGTTAGCAGTTGTCGCTGCGTATTAACATAATTGGTCAACGTTGTGCCAACGGTTGTGGCGTCAGCATTTTCGAGACGAATAACTTCGGTGCGGCGGGTTTGGATGTCGCCTTCGTCAAGCCTTATCAGGAGTAATTCGACGATCTCTAAGTCTGTCGATGACCCAGATGCTATAACACTATTTGTTCGCTGGTCTACCGCAAAGCGGAGGGGCACTAGAGACGATTCGCCTCCGCCGATTCCTCCGCCTCCGGCGGAGAGAGCATTGTTGAAAGCATTGCTCGAGGCGTTATTACCCGCTGTGACTTGCAGTCCAAAAAGCTCTTGAAGGAGTTGTGCGAGATTTATCGCGTCGCCGTTCTCCACTTGGAAGACTTTGATTTGTGCTTCGGCGTTGGGCAATTGGTCGAGTTGGGTGATTAATTCCTCAATCAACGGCATTGCTGTGGCGGGAGCCCGTACTACTAACGCATTCACATTTTCATCCGCCGTAATAGTCGCACCGGCGAGAATTCCCGAATTGATTTTGCTTTCGCCGTCGGTTGTGATGGTCAGGATTTCTAGTTTTGATGATTGAGGGCTGATTGTGGCTGTGCTGCCAGTTTGTCCTTGACCGCCTTGTTGCTGTGTTGCGGAGATGCCGGTAATGGCCTCTTCAAGCACAGGTTGCAGGTCGGCGGCCAGTGCATTTTTAAGCCGGAATACTCTCAGTTGGTTTGTGGCGGGCGATTCTTCAACATCTAATCGATCGATAAGCATCGCGATTTCAACTAAGTCGCGTGGAGACGCATTGACAACTAGGCTGTTGGTTCGGTAGTCAGCTATAACTCGAGGTCGTACACCAAGCCCAGGACGTGCTTCGTCGTCTGCTCCGGGTTGATTCGTGTAGAAGTCACGAATTTGACGCTCAGCGTCCAATGCAGACATGTGTTTAAGTTGAAAGAACTTTAATTGTGTGGACGGCGGTACGGGTTGATCTAGTTTATCAATGAGGTCCAGAATGGCCTTCATGCTTTCCTGACGGCCGATTAACAACAAAGCGTTAGGTTTATCGAGTGACGTGATGCTGACGGGGCTGTTACGAGTTCCGAATACGTCGTCGTAGAGTTCTTCGACGAGCTCTGCGAGCACTGTACTATTTACGTGTTGCAATTCTTGGACGATCACATGCGGTTGCGTGTCATCAGTGTATTGTTCAATTTGCTCGATTATTTCAATCACGCGTTGCACGTCGTTGCGATGTCCCTTAATAATAAACACGCCGAGACCCTCGATGAATTCAATTTGGACGGGGCCGATGAGTCCGGCCTCTTCGGGCGCGACGGTGAGGACAGTCGATCCAAGTTCTTCCGGTTCGGTGGCGTCCGGTTGAGTTGCGGTGCTGTCTTGGAAAATGGAGGAGACGAGGTCACCCCCCCATTTCTGACGGTTTGCAGAGGGCACAAACTGCACAGCAGCCTGTCCGTCGGGGCCGTCAGTTTTAGTGCCCCGAACTAATGCAATTGCGTCTCGCACTGTTGTCGGGTCCGCTCGCTTTACTGGGACGATGCCAGTTCGAGTGTTTTCGTCGTTGATGGGTTTATCCAACGCCGCAGCTACACGTAACCAAGACGCAGCCGTGTCCTTATCTCCTGTCACTTTAACCGTGGATCGATTGCGGTCAATCGTCATTTGTGCGGTCGCGCCCAGTGGACCGGGTAATTGTACGGTGGCGAGTCGGCCCGAAGCGTCAGTTGTCAATGACAATTGTCCGCCTAGTATATTGCGTAGTGCGACTTCAAATTGCCGAGTCGTCATGTTTCGCAGTAGATGACCTGATGGTGTTACGGGAGCAGATACGTTTTGCGCTGGGATTGGAGATCCGCTGGATGCGACACTTGACTGGCTGATCAGTTCTGCGGCGACCTTTTGCTGGGCTGCCGTTGCAATAACGATCACTTGGTTTGTTCGTGTGTCGGGTGCAACCCTTACGTTGTTAGTTCGGACGAACTTAGCCCGCAGTTTAGTGACTAATGTAGCAATAGCCTCTGCAGGTACACTGTAGCCCCGAATAACCGAGGGAGCAGCCCGTGTCGGCGTTGCTGGTTTGTTTATTGGTTTCTTATCAAGTGTCTTCAATAACTGACCAACCATTTGGTGAACTTGGGGGTCCCCTTGTACTGCTAACGTGTTATTGGATTCATCAATGATGATCTCAACATCGAATCCAAAGTCCCCCAGTACGGCTTTAAGCCGAGGTGCGATATCTTGGGGCGAGTTGTTGAGGACCGTGTATCGGGAATATTGCTGGGCGGCAGAATTCTCAGTATTAGTCTGGGCTATAACGTTGGCCGTAGTGACGAATGCCACCATGGCGAGTGCTAGGCATACTCGGGTAAGGAAACGCTGGCAAAATGAACGTGCAAATAGATAACTGGCTGAATTATTCATGGTAAAATCTGAACCTTTTTCATGCTGACTGTATCGGTGGAGACCCGTTTATGTACGTATATTGTGTCCGGCAAATATACGCAAACTACCCGTTATGTTCGTTGTAATCGACATAAACCCCCAATTGCTTAAGCGTAAAATGGCATATGACTAACATATTCTTCGAAAAAGACAGATAACCAATGAGTAGAAAAAGGCCGTTGGATACGGTCTTAAAGCGGCGTAGAAGCGCCCGCTATTTTGCTTGAGGGATATATCAAGCCTAAAATGGTATTAAAGTCGTTTTGGACGTTAAAATTGCCCAATTTACGACGTTTCATCAGCGTAGCATGCGCATTGGCCCTGTTTTGCTCGCTATCGCGACAGCGGGTGGATCCATAAATCCTATGGACCGGTGTTTTCCAGTAGTCGTTCTGCTGCCAATGTTATATTTTCGGCGCTCGCGAGGGACTGTCCAGGTTTAACGAGTAGTGTGTCATCAGAATCCGTGACGATGAGCAATTCTTTTTGAGAAATTTCTCGAATCGTTCCGACGATATTGCCGATGTCGACACGATCTCCGATTGTCAGTTTTACCATTTCATCAATGTCCCGTCGTAGAATCCAAACTTCAACGTGGTCATTGATTTGCACGGTACTCGTGAAAAACGCTAGTTGAGCCGTATCAAATTTCGGTGGCAAGGGTTTAACTGGCGCGACTACCCGTTCGGCTGGTTCTTCAACGTCTACGGTAAACTCTCGAGAGACCGTCCTTACCGGCAACCCTGTATCGCTTGCGGATACGCGGACCTTGTATTGACCCACGGTTTCACCGCGTACCGTTAAACGGTTATCCCGGATATTGGCAACAAATCCAGAAGGCAAAGACTCCGACGTAATTCGAAAATTGACGGATTGATTAAGTTGTTCGTCCGTACCAGGATTTCGAGCGAGCGTAATGCTCTTCGATTGCCCGACGGTTGCCGCAATGCGACTATCACCGGAGAATTTCGGCTCTAGGTTCTCTGGGCCGAAAATATTGCGATTAGTCATTAGGGTTAAATACTCATCCAACCCCCCGTATTCTAATTGATCGGAATCGGCCAGGTCGTTGATGGATGCACGTTCCAAATCTTCATTTACAGCGATTGCTACGACTTGTACAGAAATGCCGAGGAAATTATACCCTTTTGGCTTCACGGAGAGGCTCAACACCTCGTGTAACGATTCCTTCGCATGGAACTTGAAAAGGAATTCAGTTAATTGCTGCAGTGAACCGTCGCAGGTTAACGTAAAGGTGTGTTTATCGTATATCGTGTCGATTGAACGGATAGGATCGGATTCGATCTTAACATTTTGCAAGCCAACTTCTTTTTCTACCAGTTTGAACAGCCATGATCTATAAGATGTTGCGGCTGCTGATCGATCTGTCGGTAAAGAACTTTTTGCGAGCGTGTCTAGTGTATCGCGATCACGCTTGGCAAGGCCGATGTCTCGTTTGAGAAAATCCGCATCCTCTAGCAAGCGACTTTCCGTACTTCGCAGTTCGTCTAAATATGAGGTGTACGATGAGAACGTAAAGTAGCTAACTACTAATACGCCTAAGATTAATACAATCGCACCTAATCTTTTTTCGCTGTTGGACATATTAGAGATCCTCTACGTTAGTTTGAACGGGAGCATTTGTGGTTTGCAACGGTTTCGAATTTGATTCCCCTATTTCGCTCTCTTGGTCGACTTTGGGTGTTTCACCGTCTGGCTTCGATTTAGTTTCGTTGCTTTTATTTTGTAGGGGTGGGGTTAGTAAGCGAATCTGCTCTACAACCGTCCAGGGATAATCTTCATTTTCCGGGTCTGAACGAAACCCGTTGCCGGTGATTGTATACGATGGCGTGAGGAGGTTCGTCTCTAGCATCCGCAACGAGTCGTCATTAAACAAATGGACGTCCAGTAATATTTGACCACGGATTTCCGTTGAGCGAGTTGACGTAGATGTTTTGGCAGTAAAACGGTCGACCATAGCGTGTTGGGCCGGAGGGAATTTATTGGACACCGAAACCAGTTCATCGAGCCAATTAACACGAGCGTTTTGAAACGACCTGACTTGTTGCAAACGATCTGTGAGGATCTTGTTTGCCTTGTCGATGCTAGTTTTGTCTTCTAGGGTTATTTGAAGTTCTGCAATGCTGTTCTGAGTCGTCACGATTGGCCGAATCAATAAAAACGCTACCAGAAGTAGAGCCACAAGTCCGCCAATAATATATTTTGAATTTTGGCGGAGAGTTGAAACTGGAGCAGGCGGTTTGCGTGGATTGACGAAATCCATTGCCGATGTTTGGCCGATTTGTAATTGGAATGCTGTGCCGATTAACGCTGTAAATTGTGCAGGTTCATCTGGGGCGGTGGCTTCGTCATTGTCGAGCGACGTGACAACGCAATCGTTAAGTGGGTCGTACAGTTCAACATCAATATTAAGATGCAAGGAAAGCTCGCCTTGAAGCTTTTGGTGCAAATTTGAAGTTCCGATAATCGTTGAAAGCTCTATATTTCCTGGCATCGGTTGATTTGAGTAGGATGCCATTGTGCGGCGAACTTCTGAGAGTACCCGCTTTTTGGTTACGCCTGATTCCGGAAGTTTCACAGAGCGTGCGAATTGAGCCATACCGTTGAGGGATACGGTTAGTTCAATATCACCATCGAGAATATCAATAATCAATCGATGTTGTGATGTGGGCTTCTGGGAATGAAGGAAATGTGCAGTGCTAAAGGAACTAAGTACGACAGAAGTCGATGTCAACTCGGCCATGTTGGACGTGGCAATGACGTCGGCTAACATTTCCGGTGAAACGGTCGCGACCGAGACAAAGATTTGATCATTGTCTGATTCACCCAGGGTAACGAAATCAATGGGCCCGTCGTCAGCGGTATTAAATTCTTGGGCGACCTGAAATCGCACCGTATCGGGTAGTTCGTCGGCCGGTATATTTGGCAACGTCAACAAACGCATCTCAGTCTGAGCGCGTCTTAAGACAAACACAACATCGGCTTGACCACGTAGACCAGCGGATTGTGCAGCTGTTGCAAGCGCCGATTCTAATGGGGAGAGCGTCGACTCCGACTCGGATTCCTCACTGATGGCGACTTCGACCATCTTATCAATAGCCAAGTTATTGCCTTGAACGTGTGATACCAATAGTCGGACGGAATTTGAGTCCCATTCGCAGGTTATAAGCTTTGCCATGATTAATGTCTTTCAATCAGTAAACGTAACTATTGCAGGTTAGATGAGGGCATAGAGGTGTCACCAGTCCTGTATTGATAGCCTAGCACCTCTAGGGGATATCCGCGGCCTAAATGGCTTAGGTCGCGCCATAAACGTACGCGAGGTGTAACGGTTGTGCTATCTATGACGACTTCCGCACGAGATGATGCTGTACCGCCTTCGTAATATCCAATTATTTGAGCACGATAAACGTCCCCATTACCGGTTATAAAAGGCTGTAATAGCTTCATTTCCTCAAGCGTTACAATAAGGTTTTTAACCAACCACGTTTCGTGTCGGGTGTAGTTGGAAGTATCTTGGCTGGGATCCGTAAAGCGTTCTTGAACGATCCGGTCAATTGCCTCGGAACTCAATCCCGGAACACCTTTTAGCAGTGTTCGAGGTGCCGCATTAATATTTAATCTGCCGGGAATAGTAGGATTGTCGTTGGTCGAAGAATTGTCCATCAAATGATCGATATAGGAACCAAATCCTATCGCGGGCCACGGGGAATCAATGATAATGGAATCTTCACCGTCTACGGCAGGCGGGCCCTCGAGGGAGAGTCCAATCAATTCCAGAATCTGGGTGATTTCTTTTTCTGCGGCGACCGTTAGATCGATCTGGTATGCCGCTGCGGGAATGGGAATTGCATCGGAGGAACCGGCCGCAGGTAACCCTTGTCGGTACAATATTACGAAATTGGCGACATCGACGCTGAATACCGCAGACAAATCTTGATGCAGTTTTATGAGGTCCTCCTCATTGAAATTGATTCGGGGTTCACCATTGATGTTGAGGTTGTTTTCTTGACTGTACAATGTCAGGTAAGAGCTCCAGCCTCGCTCTAACGAGCCACTGATCATGTTGTCAGCGGCAGATTCGGCGGTGGCGGTCAAATCCGCGATTTGTTGCACGGCAGACAACGCCGCTTGTTCATGGGTGTCCACCATGCCGTTGCGATTTACGTCGGCGCCGAATAGCAGTTGCGGGGACACTCCTCGCACAAGCAATAGTTCTTCTACCGTGTTGAAAGGCCCGTTGGTGGGTTTGTAGGGTGACGAGAGACCTTGGTAGTAGTCGTATTCGGCGCCGTATTCCCGAGGGTCATCGTCTTCGTCAATCCAATCCATAATTGCGTCTGCTTCTTGCTCGGTCATACCGGGCAGTGCCATGAGTAGAGTTCTCCCACCGTTTTCAGCGTAATCGTCGGCCGCGATCAGGGTGTTAAGATTTAATCGCGCTGACTCATTCTCAAGTCCGTATCGAAGGCCGGCGGTGTAGCCATCCGAGTTAATTGCCGGCGAAAGAACTGTAAAGTTGCCAGCTGCGATTGGATCGGGGTCGGGGATGATATTGATGGCTTGGAAAAGCACTGGATTGTCATAACTACCGCCGGATTCTAAGCGTTCCGATTCTGTCAACGAGAGATGTACACGGATAGTATCAATTCCGGAATCCACCAACCAGCGTGTCTGTTGGTGATTGGATGACAACAACGCTGTTTCATTGTGTGCCAGCATCATTGCCGAAAATGTGTACGCTCCGAGTGAGACTACCATCACAACGATGAGCACAACCATCAAGATTGAACCTGGGCGTTTGTTTGCCTCATAGATATGCGTGTTAATGTTCATAGGCCCAGCGACTCCATGCCTTGGTCCGTATCGTCTAATGGCCGGATCTTACCGACTGGCAAGCGGACAACTAAACGGTAGGTGACAGCTGATGTCTGCTCGTCCAGAGAATCGTCCATATAGAATGCGTTGACCACTCCACCGGAGTGATATGGCGAACTGGATTTCAAAGTCAACAGCACCTCGATAGCAAGCGGTAATGCTTGGTAGGAGTCACTGTCCCATGCCGAGAGCCATTCGTAGCCGTCGAAGTATTGAAATTCAATTGCGATGACTTCCGGAGCAAGTAGCTCGTCGCTTCTCCGCAATTGTTCCGAATTGCCGTTTTCAACGGCGTAGCTAGTTATCGCGCGGCTAAGTTGCCGCCGCATCAACCCCGGAACGCCGTCGCTGGTATTGAAAACATCGTGTGCCGAAACGTTTGAGATGCCATCGCCGACACGGACGTAATATGAAATCATTTTGACGTCGCTTGGTATATCGAGCAATTCATTTACGGAATCGGAGGTATATAGCGTCTGGTATTCTTCTTGACGTGGAATTCGACTGATATCAAAATTAATTGAGTTTTGGCTGCCATATAACCCGAGATTGACTGGAAAACTCGTTTGGTAATCGTAACTTGGAACTTCTGTTGGAGTGTCCTCAAAGTTCGTGGGGAGATCGATACCGGTACCCCCGAGCATTCCTTCGAGACCGTCCAAGGAAAGCCCGTCAAGTGCTGAGGTGACGTCAACGCCCTCATATTGCACGGCGCTCTTGATATCTATGGCGATACGGTTCAGCAGTGCGCGTGCGAGTTGTACTTCCTCAACGTGCATTCGTTGTTTCTCGACGATATAGAAATGATTGTTAACCGCAAACATTATCAACCCTAGTACGAGTGCGGAGATTGCCATAGAAATTATTAGTTCCAATAGCGTGACGCCAGGCCTGTGGGTTTTGAGCGAGTTTGTCATGTTAAATATCCTCGAGTGTGAGGAAGTCACGTAATTGTTCGTTAGAGTCAGGTGCCAGTTCCACAGCGGGGTCGATCATCCAAGTGGTGACTCTGTGCTGCAGTGGGAGACTCCCGTCAATCGGCATGTATTCGACTAAAATTTCAACAGATAGCAGCATCCCCTGAGAATCAATGGCTTGGGAACGAATCGTATACTGGAATGGTTCCATGGTTTCCGTCGCGGGAAACGGGATAGGTCCGGTGGCAGTGGGCGCTATAATTCCTGCCTTTACTTCAGATAGTTTTGTTTCTGCCAGGAATTGTGCGGTGGTCAGGAGTCGTGCCTGTAGTGCATTCTGCCCGCCGATTTGAATTAGCGTTCCGATTGCTACCATGGACATCCCTAGGACTGCAAGCGCGATGATGACCTCCATCAGCGTAAAAGCTGGTTGGCGGTGCGGACGATAATTGCGTCCTCTTGAACTAGCTGAGAATCTCATTGTGCGATCCTTGTCTGGTCAAGTTGTGCTAGCTCAGTTTGCGTCATGATTTCTGTTACATAGGCAATCCCAGTGAGTCCACGAATGCGAACTAGCACAAAAATTTGTAAGTCTTCAGTGCCGATTCGGACTTCGGCTTGGCTTGTGCTTCCGTCGGGATAAAAGAGAATCGGTTGCGACCAAACACCGTCAACAGATTCGGTAACACTACTGCTATCGACGTTGGAGGCGTTGGGGTCGAGCATGGCGTCAAATTGGGCGAATTCCCGGCTATCGAAAGCTTGGGTGCCACTGGCAAAGACGGTATCTCCTGGTAAAGTTTGCACCTGTTGTAACAGTCTCATAGTTACATTGCGATCATCGGTCAGGGCTTGTTGCAGTTGGCCGAGCATATTAAAGCTACTCGCATTTGCCTCTAGATTCGAATCACCGGTATCCCATGGTTCAATGATGAACTGGTTACCGCCAATTTGATACCGCAGCGCTAACGTTTGTCCACTCCGCATTGCCTTGTTACGACTGCGCGCAAAAAACGTCCGCATCGTATCACCGGAGGAAACGAGGTGTTGAGTTTCAGTGGTACTCATTAATGCGGGGAAGATTATAGCGCCGATGAGAATGATCACTGCGGCCACTACCAGCAATTCAAATAGCGTAAATCCGCCGCGTGTTATCGCTGCGCGTCGTTTAGCGCGAATGGTTGCCGGGTGCATCATGGGAGATTGCTTTCGCAACATCGCCCGTCGGGCGATGTCGCCCTTGTGATGGTGTACGAGGGAATCTATTAGGAGTCGTAGGACGTTACGCTAATGTCGTCTTTATCGGAGTTGGCGTCTGGGCCGTTTGACCAAATCTTATACCCCTCGGATGATTTTTCGTACTCATAGTCGTTGCCCCACGGATCCTTCCCGAGATTCTTGGGTAAATATGGGCCACGCCATTTTCCTTCAATAACGTCGGCCGGCGCTGCTCGTAGTGCACCTAGCCCAGCGTCGTTGCTCGGGTAATCGCCGGTATCAAACTGGAACTTAGTCAAAGGTAGCGACAACGTTTGTAGTTGTGTTTTGGCAATATCTATTTTGGCATCGCCGAAGATTTTACCGAAATTAGCAACAACCACGCTACCTAGTATCACGAGGATGGCCATTACAAGGAGGACTTCCATCAGTGTAAAACCGATACGGTCATTTTTGCGTTGGCGGGTTCGAGTTAACATGTGTCGTATTTCCTTGTCGTAAACGTTGGTTAGCGTAAAGTTGTATAACGAATTAAATGATGTTTATTAAACACCGCATTTATGTGAGTTGTTTCGTTGGAAAAGTGAAATGCACTAAGTTAAATATGCCATTAAAGGGCACTGCTCATCTTAATTACCGGCAACAATAATGCAATTACTACCACTAAGACGGCCGCTGCCATTACGAGTAACATAATTGGTTCGAGCAGACGGACGGCAAGTGTAAGACGGCGACTAGTACGCATTTCGAGGCTATCTGCGATATCAATCAACACTTCGTCAAGAGTATTGGATTCTTCTGCAACTGCAATCATTTCGACCACTGTTGGCGGGAAATATCCGCTTCTGCCAAGAGGTTTTGATAGTGATTGACCGCTTGAAATATTTTCGGTGGCCTGGTCAATGGCCTCGGAGAGAAGACGGTTACCCGCAGCATCTCTGCTTATAGTGAGCGATTTAAGTATTGGTACACCATTGCGTAGCATAGTTCCTAAGACTCGGCAAAAACGAGCAACGGCAAAAGCTTGAAAGATTGTACCCACAAGAGGAAGTTTGATCTTAATTAAATCTCGGAGACGTTTACCAGTTTCGGTTTGCAGGTAGTTATAGCCAGTAATTCCCAGAGCGGCGATCACAAAACCGATGACAAGTGCACCCGGTCCGCGGAATAACTCGCTGAAGTTAAGCAGCCAATCCGTCATGATTGGTAATTCACCACGCTCACGTAAACTTTCAAACATTTCACCGAATTTCGGAACAAAAAAGATTACAAGGCAGGAAACTATAATGGAACCGATTGTTCCAAGAAACAGTGGATAAGCGAGTTGTCCGATTGTTTCGCTTTTCAGGTCTTCCTGCTGCTCTGTAAACTTGGCCACTCGTTCCAGCGCATCTTCGAGAAATCCACCTTCAGCGCCAGCCCGCGCCATGTTCACTGCCACTTCATTAAATACTCTTGGAAATTCCTTCATTGCATCTGCAAGTGTTACGCCATCTTCAATTTGACTGTGTATTTCGGAAAGGCAATAACGTAAAGTGGCGTTGGAAGCTTGATCGCGAAGGACCGCAATGCTGCGCAGCAACGGAACGCCGCTGCGTATCAATGATGACAGTTGAGAGTAAACCGTGGCCATAATTTGACCCTTTACTCGCTTGCGACTAGTTTTCGCGGTAGCGACTGCATCCGTGGTGAATTTCAGTGGAAACAGCATTTTACGGGCGAGAATTTGTACCGCTTCACGTTCGTTGGTGGCATCAACCGTACCGGAAACCTTTGAGCCGGTAGCTGTGCGAGCTGTGTAATGAAAATCTGGCATAAGGAATCCCCGAAGCTGGCCTAAGCTTTGCCAACAATCTGGTCCCCCTTGGTGATTCTGAGGACTTCGTCGACGCTGGTGGTGCCGGAAAGAACTTTACGCCATGCGTCATCTCGTAGGGTTGTCATCCCGCCTTCGACTGCGGACTTTTTAAGCTGCCAACTACTCGCACGTTCAGTCGCGAGTTCTCGAATTGCATCGGTGGTGACCATCAACTCATAGACTCCCAGTCGGCCAGAGTATCCTACGTTGCGACATTCGCGACAACCAACGGCTTCAAATAGGTCCTGGCCGTCGAGCAACTCGGTTGGAAAGTCCGGCGGTAAATCCTTTGCCTTTAGTTTTACGGGGGCTTTGCAGTCGTTACAGAGTCGCCGTACGAGTCGTTGGGACATAACGGCCTCAACGGTACTGGCTACTAAAAATGGTTCAACACCCATATCCGTCATTCGCGTATAGGCTCCGGCAGAGTCATTTGTATGTAACGTACTGAATACCATATGACCGGTAAGAGAGGCTTGTATGGCATTTTCAGCGGTTTCGACGTCACGAATTTCACCGACAAGAACAATGTCGGGGTCGTGACGCAGGATACTTCTAAGCGTTGTGGAAAACGTAAGCCCAATCCGCGAATGAACTTGGATTTGGTTGATTCCATCAAGTTGATACTCAACAGGATCTTCGGTGGTGATGATCTTGTTTGACGGATTCTTGATTTCCATCAACGAGCTATATAGCGTAGTCGTTTTACCTGAACCCGTTGGCCCGCAAACTAGCACGATCCCGTGTGGCAACGTAATGAGTT
Organism: uncultured Planctomycetaceae bacterium; assembly: GCA_963934735.1. Lineage (GTDB taxonomy): Bacteria > Planctomycetota > Planctomycetia > Pirellulales > Pirellulaceae > UBA721. Next base: position 2,545 of record CAWVZW010000014.1, on the reverse strand, counting down.
GTTTGAACTGTTCATAAATATCAGTTTCCATACCAAGGCTCTGTAAGTCGAATACCATGGACCCTTTGTCCAAAATACGCATTACAATGCCTTCGCCATGAATCATGGGGATTACACTCACACGAATGTCGACCTCGCGACCTTTGACTTTGAGCTTTATTCGACCGTCCTGGGGCAATCGTTTTTCAGCGATATTCAAGTGTGCCATAATCTTCAATCGGCTAATAATCGCCGCTTGGAAATGATTAATTTCCGGAGGTACTGGCTGCGGGTGTAGCATACCGTCAATACGGTAGCGGATGGTGACACCGGCCGTTTGTGATTCGATATGGACATCACTCGCTCGCATCTGGATGGCCTCGAGCAATATTTCATTGACGAGACGAATCACGGATGCTTCCTGGGCCATGTCGGACAACTCGGAACCATCACCCTCGATTTCCTCGAGTAATTCTACGTCGTCGTCTTCGCGTTGTTGAATCAGGCTGTCGATGGTTTCGCTACCCACACCCAAGTGTTGCTTGATAAGTGAGTCGATTTCAGGGCTAGCTGCGAGGACAGGAAGCACGGCTTTTCCAATAGTGGCGGCAATCTCGTCAACTGCGTACAAGTCAAACGGATCGCTAGTAGCAATTAGTATGAGGCCATCTTGGACGGCAATGGGGAAAACTTGTTCACGATAAATAAGACGCGTGGGAAAGTCTTCGAGCAAACCCAGATCGATGTCCGCGGTGCGGAGGTCGACGTAATCAACGCCAATCGAATCCCCGATGGCCTGCAGTGCCGCCGCTTGTTCGAGGTAGCCGAGCTCAACGGCCATGTCGATTTGATCCGTTCCAGAAACGCCCGATTGTAGGATGGTTTCTACCTGGGTGTCGTTTAGGAGGTTTTGATTTTGTAAAATTTCACAAGCTTGCATGTGTCGGCCCTAGTTCGCTTTAAGGGAAAGTAGACGTAGTAATTCTCAGATGATCAGTTAGCGAGATCCGCCAGGGCGCCCGCCAGAGCTGGGCCCACCACTGGGTCGACCATCGCCAGATCCTGGAGTACCGGTGGGACGACCGCCGGTGCTCGAGCCGCCAAAACCGCCGCTAGATCGCATACGGTTGAACATTTCCATTCGCTGTCGAATCGCATCAATGTTGGCCGCCGAAGGCGCTGGTGAACTACTTCGTGAAGTCGCACTCCCGCCAGAACTACCGGACGTTGAGACGTTTTCACCCAAAATAGCTCGAAGCGCTGTGTTTACGACATCGGGATTAGCAAGATGTAGAGTTCGTACTTCGATAGATTCTTGGGTCTGTGTACCAGCTTGGTCTAATGCCATTACTAATTCGTGGACTTCCTTGTACATAGGTTCAGGCGCCGCAATAATAAGCGAGTTGCTAGTCGCATCAACGCCGATCGTCATCTTTGCCGGTTCGCCTTTGACTTCATTATCTCCTCCTCCGCCACCACTGCCACCGCGGCCACCGCCGGCCATTCGTTGCATCATTTGACGCATCATGTCTTCCTGTCCACCTCGTTGTTGCTGTTGCCCACCAGAGGACGCACTCGTGATTCGTCCCGCGTATACTTCCTTCAGTACAGCGGAGATTTCCGTAGCGTCGGTGTAGGTGAGCGGGATCAAGCGTGGTTTCCCTGCTGTTTCAATTTCGGTTTCGCTACCTTCGCGGTCGATAACTTTCAGTAAATCGTCAATCATTTGAAGGTCTTCATCGTTGGCCTGGACAATCAAGGCATTAAGTCGCTGGTTGGCAACGATACTGACAGTTCCGGATGCACTAAATGTTGAGCCCTCTGTATCGCCTCCCATTCCGCCACCTCCTAAAAGCATTCCCATCAAGCCACCGCCCATCATGCTGGTAGTGGCATCGTTTACAAGTGAACCGAGTCCCATGCTATCGTCTTCGCCACCGGACATAATTTGTTGGAGTAATGACTTAGCCACATCAACTTTGGAGTATTTCAGGTAGAAAATTGTGATTTGTCTGTCGGATGCGGCAGAATTTGGTGGCGTTAGGCGGCGTACAATTGCTTCAAAAGCGTCGAGCGCTTGAAGGTCGTTACTGTAAATGATAATTCCTTCACTGGTGACTTCAACTCGTATTTCATCGCCAGAAAGCCCCGGAAACGCGTTGGTGTTTGGGGTTGGGTCTTGTTGTTCTAGTTGTGTTGTTACAAAACTGGTGAGTTCTGGTGGAAGTGAAGTGGCGGTCTTCTTTAACGTTTGTGCACGAATCTTCGTTTCCTCTGGCGTGGTCCGAGGAGGAACCGGGGGTTCGGGTTTGGGATTCGTCTGACGTTGTTCTATAGTGGATTCGGTGCGTGTTTCGGGCGTAACAATGCGAATTCTATTGTTCCCTTGCCAGAATCGTTCAGCACGCTCAACGGCTTCGATAGCTCGATCGCCAGTGTACGGCAGAATGCGAATGTTACCCTCTTGAGGCGTGGTGTTTTCCGATTCAAGTCGGTCGATCATACTGCGAATCAACGCCAACTCAGATTCAGTCGCACGTATGAACAACTTCATGGTTACTGGATC
>CAWVZW010000013.1:0-60258 GCA_963934735.1 uncultured Planctomycetaceae bacterium | reverse complement strand
GGCGAAGGTGAAGGCAAACCCGGCGAGGGCGAAGGCAAACCCGGTGAGGGCGAAGGCAAACCAGGTGAAGGTGAAGGCAAACCCGGTGAAAGTGGTGAAGGTGGCGAGAGTGCTGAAGGTGGTCAGCAAGACGAAAATCCTGCTCGCAAGCGATTAGAAGAAGCTCAACAACAGATGAAACAGGCTCAAATCGAGCTTGAAAATGCACGCCGTAGCGAATCTATCGAAGCACAAGAAGAGGCCAAGAAAAAACTCGTTGAAGCTAAAGCACAACTTGAAGAAATCCTAAGACAACTACGCGAAGAAGAACTAGAAAGGATGTTAGCTTTACTAGAGGGTCGTTTCCGTAAAATGCTTGAAATGGAACTCAAAGTATATGAGGGAACCTTGCAACTTTCAAAAACACCGAAATCCGAGCAGGATCGCGAAGTCCAAGTTGCGGCTAACAAGTTGAGTTTTCAACAACGACGTATTGGATTGGAAGCCGACAAGGTACTTACATTACTGCTTGAGGAAGGCTCGTCGATTGCATTTCCTGAAACTGTCAAAATAATGCGTGAAGACATGGAGCAAGCTGCCAGTCGCTTGAGCCAATTGAAGGTTGGTCGTATAACCCTTGGCATCGAAGAAGACATCATCCAGTCCATCGAAGAGATGATCGAAGCGTTACAGCAAGCTCAACAAGATTTAGAAGAGCAGCAACAGCAACAACAGCAACAGCAACAACAACAGCAACAAGAACAACCACTTGTCGACAAATTAGCCGAACTCCGGATGATACGGTCGCTTCAATTGCGGATCAACAAACGTACGAAACGATACTCTCGACTGCTCGACGATCTCGATGACCCAACTGGTCAAGCAATGGATGTCGACTTGATTACTGCCTTGCAAAAGCTTTCCGACACACAACGAAGCTTGCAACGCATTACCCGTGATATCGTACTTGGAAAAAACCAATAACAACTAAGCCTTTTTTCACTGGGCATTTACACAATGAACTTCAAATCAATCATCGCCTGTACTGCAGTAGCAACGTTGCTTTGTTTTGCAATAGCGCCAACATCGGTTGCTCAAGATGAACTTGAAAAAAGAGCGTCTTGGTCATTTCCTGATCAACTAACGGTGAAAGCCGATCTCGATAAATACCTTAGCGATTCTGAAGTTCCTGAACCGATCCTGCAACAGATTGCGATATTATGGGAAATTCCCATCGAATCCGATGACCGCTCACTGTTGCTTGATCAGCTCATCAACAGCTTTGCGTTAGCGAACAAAGATGTACGCGAATTTACAACCCGCCTAGAAACAACTCCTGCTACAGCGGCAAATATCATTCCAGCCTTGCTGACCGATGAGTCACAAGACGACTTCCTGCGAAATAATCTGCGTCTCTTTTACGCTCGCTGGCTTGCTCACAGTGACCTGCAAGACGAATGTTTGCAAGTACTCGAAGGAATTACGCCAAGCCAAGTTGTCGATCCGGCGACCTTACTGTTTTACCAAGCCACGGGTTACCACCGCATTCTCGCCAAAGACGTTTGTCTACAAAAAATAGATCTATTGTTAGAAAACGAAGAACAAATACCACGACGCTACAGCACGATTGCCAACTTAATGAAAGCAGATGTCGGTCCATTAAAATCTGACTCATTGGACGAGGTGGCTCGCTTGATGGCGGACATTCGCCGCCGACTGAAGCTTGGCCGAGCTGGCACTAGGGTTCGCAAAGAAGAAGAAGATGTCATTGCCAAACTCGACAAGATGATTGAAGAGTTGGAACAACAACAGCAACAACAATCCGGCAGCGGCGGCGGTAGTTCCAGTTCCAGTGCGCCTGCGCAGGATTCATCCAACCTTGGTGGTTCCGGTCCGGGTAACGTCGACAGCAAAAGCGTCAAACAAGGCGATGACTGGGGAGCTTTACCTCCTCGTGAGCGACAAAAGGCACTGCAACAGATCAGCAAAGAATTGCCAGCGCATTACCGTGAAGTGATTGAAGAGTATTTCCGAAAACTGGCTCGTGACGAAGGTTAGCGACACACCACATATCCGCCACCGCTATTCGCTGGCATATCGAACAAGCTCTGAGGGGGGCGATTAATCTCATATGTGGACAACCGTGTTTTTATCGGCAGCGCTACTTGTATCCACCGAGGTACAAGTAAACCTACTGCAGGGCGACCCCGTCGCGGGAAATATCTCAGCGCTCAACAGTCAAGAAATTACACTGACTGATAAATCAGGGGACACTCAACACGCATTAGACCAATTACAGTCAATCGTCTTTACACATCCGGCGGCACCTGCCAAAGATGCAACCACTCTGATTACACTCCACGGTGGGTCTCGTTTCCACGCAAAATCAATTACTCTTACCGGCGATAAATGCACGGTGGTTATTGGAAATGCTCAGTCCTTTATCTGTCGTGCTGATAGCGTTCGCGATATTCAATTTAAGTCTTTAACCGACAAAGCACTGCAGCAATACCAACAAATCATAGCGGCGGAGAGTGCGGAGGACATATTAATCGTACAACGTCAGTCCGGTGCCATCGATCAACTTGAAGGCATCGTCGAAGCGATTGACGGGGAGTTCGTAACATTCAATTTTGGTGGCGATAAAATACCCGTTGAAATCACTAAATTGGCAGGCATCCGACTCGTGGACCCAGTCAACAAGGAAACCGCTAAATCTCTCTGTCGAATCACTGACACGTTAAACAACGTTTGGCAAGTAAGCCAACTCGAACTCAAATTAGAAGACCAGCAACTACAAGCCAAAACTTGCACCGGCGAGTCATTGACGCTCAAGCTATCTGAATTAAGTCGGCTAGATTTTGCTAGTAACAACATCTTGTACTTAAGTGACATAACTCCTGAAGCTGTAGAGTGGACGCCATTTTTGTCGGGTAATTTGATCCGTAAAAGGTTGTCCAAGGTTTACGAACCCCGCATGGATATTTCGGTCGATGGCACTCCATTGATGGTTGGAACGGAAAGCTATTCCAAAGGAATTTCGATCCACAGCCGTACAGTGATGTCACTGAGGCTACCCGACACTTATTCTAAACTACAAATGGATATTGGAATTGATCCATCAATGAACGGGCGTGGGCACGTGGAATTGACAATCCTTGGGGACAACAAACAGTTGTTTCAGGATTTTGTTACCGGTAGCGATAAACCACGAACATTAGACGTAAACATCGCTGGGGTTCGGCGGATCACGATTAAAGTTGATTATGGAAAAAACCTCGACATCGGCGACCAACTAAATATGGGTAATGCTCGAGTATTGAAATAGCATTATTTAAATGAATAACATGTAGCTGGAGTACCTCAACGGTAAACCGCATCGTATTCCTTGGAGACAGAAGTGATTTTTACTTTACGCACAACACAAACACGAATCTCTGTATTAGCAGTCGTATTGTTACTCTGCACATCATCGGTCCATGCGGTCGATGTGTCGTCATCAGTATTGTCGGCTCAAGCTAAACGCATTGCGGCGATCCGCAAGGCATCTGCTTCAACCGTTATGGTGTTCGCTGCCGGAGGCAACGGAGGTGGTTCCGGCGTTTTAATCAGTCCGGACGGTTATGCATTGAGTAACTTTCACGTCGTCAAGCCAGCTGGCACAGCCATGAAATGTGCGCTCAATGATGGACAGCTTTATGATGCCGTTGTCGTAGGCGTCGATCCTGTTGGTGATGTCGCATTGATTAAAATGATCGGTCGCGATGATTTTCCCTTCGCCAAAATGGCCGACAGTGACAAAGTAAGACTAGGGGCCTGGTGTTTTGCCGTTGGAAACCCATTTCTGCTAGCCACCGATTTTCAGCCGACAGTAACCTATGGCATCGTATCTGGCGTACATCGGTACCAATACCCAGCCGGTACATTGCTAGAATATGCTGACTGCATCCAAACAGACGCTTCAATTAACCCTGGAAATTCAGGAGGTCCGTTATTCAATGCTAACGGCGATCTTATCGGTATCAACGGGCGTGGGTCTTTTGAGAAGCGTGGACGTGTCAACGTCGGAGTCGGATATGCGATTTCCATTAATCAAATCAAGCATTTCCTTGGCTATTTGCACAGTGGCCGGTATCTCGATCACGCTACGCTCGGTGCCAACATGGTAACCGACGAAAGTGGCGCAGTTGTCGTTTCCAACATCATCGAGTCTTCGGACGCATACCGTCGAGGCTTACGTTACGGTGATCAACTGCTGTCATTCGGCGGCAGGCCAATCAACACAGTCAACGGATTCAAAAATGTACTTGGAATTTATCCGCGTGGTTGGAGAGTTCCTATAAGTTTCTTGCAAGACGGAAAACAAATCGACACATTTGTTCGCCTTGCCGGAGTCCACAGTCCAGAAGAGTTGCTGGCCAAAGTACAACCCAATCGCAAGCCCCCGGCACCTCCCAAAGACCAAGAAAAACCCAAGGATGATCCACCGGAGGCAAAACCACCTGTTAAAAACAACACTAAGAAGGGTTTCCCGCCAGAAGTTGCGCCCTTCATTGAAGCACGGCATGGTTATTCAAATTATTATTTCAATAAGCTCAATCAAAACCGTGTTTGGGATAAGTACATTGGTTTAACTAAGGGTGACAAACTTCCGGGCAATTGGATTATCGAAGGAAAACTCGGAAACCTGGGAGCAGCGACCATCAATCTGCAAGCGAATCGAGTTGATGCCAAGCTTCCACAGGGCACGACATTCGCCGATCTAGATGCCGAACTCAACACACAGGATGCACCGAGAGGTAGCGGGGGGATGCTCGTCGCACTACACATGTGGAAGCACATCATGCAAGTAAGTCCAAAACGCTTTGGCGAGGTCTACTACCTTGGCTCCATGCCCACTCCCAAGCATTTAGAAAAACAAGACGTCCTCATCGGCACTCACAGTGTCATTGAATGTCGCTATTATTTCGACCCAAAATCCGGGCAGCTAACTTCTATAGAAATGTACCCAGACCTAGGCATCGACCCTTGTGAGCTTTATTTCAGCGACTACAAAGAAGTCAACGGCCATTTGATGCCGCATCACATAGAGGTCGTCCATGGCGAAGTCATTTACGGAGAACTTATCATTTCAAGTTATCAGTTTCCCACTGCCGATAAGGGAGCGAATTGAGTTATGTCACTATTAATTGCAAAACCTCTATGCCTGCTTAAGCCACTATTGATTGTAACATTGGTGCTCAGCGGACTTGCATCCTCATCCCACGCGGACGACCTTGCTTTGGCCTCCAATACGGTTCAAAGCAAGATGGTAAAGATCTACGGCGCTGGTGGACTTAAAGGCCTCGAGGCCTATCAAAGTGGATTTCTAATTAGCGGTGAGGGACATATTCTAACGGTCTGGAGTTATGTATTAGATACCGACTACATCACCATCGTCTTGGACGATGGTCGCAAATTCGAAGGAACAATTGTCGGCGCTGACCCACGACTTGAAATGGCAGTCCTGAAAATCGATTCTCAGGAACTTGATCACTTCTCATTAAGCAAATCGGTCGCCCTGAAACCTGGAGCCCGCATCCTAACGATCAGCAACCTGTTTGGAGTGGCAACCGGTAATGAACCCTGCAGCGTACTACACGGAATCGTCTCCGCCACGACCTCACTCAACGCACGTCGAGGTGCATTTAAATCTCCCTATCAAGGTCCCATCTACGTACTCGACGCCATTTCGAATAATCCAGGTGCTGCCGGTGGCGCCCTCACCGACAGTCACGGCGCTTTGGCGGGGTTATTAGGCAAAGAACTTCGCAATGCCCAGAATGGAACATGGCTCAACTATGCGTTACCCATCGCCCAACTGACCACAGCAGTGGAAGACATTATTGCAGGGCGCACTCGCCCAAGAAGTTTTGACGAAACTGTCAAGCGACCCGACAACCCACATTCACTGAAATCTCTTGGGATTCGCATGGTTCCCGACGTACTCGCCAAGACTCCACCGTTTGTCGACTCGATCACCCGTAACTCTGTCGCTGAGCAAAAGGGATTCCAACCCGATGACTTGATACTGTACTTAAACAATCGCCGTATCGATTCACTCAACACACTTGTTAATGAAATCGCATTGATTGACAAAATCGATGACATCACCGTGGTCATCCAACGCAACAACAACTTAATTGATATCATATTGCCCGGACAATAAACAATTCAAACATACATGTTCACATACACAGCATTACCTAAATCATGATTATTTCTCCGAACCAGCCGCCAACGCTATTCAAACAACTTTTTCTTATAGCGATTTCTACAACCCTCTTCTGCACTTTGTCACAAAGCTTAGCAGCTCAAGATGACTTGCTGGCCCAAGAGGAAAAAGCACTACAACAAGCAGTCGCTCAAGTCGCTGCAAGTGTTGTGCAGATCGAAGTTCTAGGCGGCTTAGAGACTGGCAATGACGGGCCAGTCACGGGATTGGCCGTCTCCACCGACGGCTATATTTTGTCAAGTGCGGTGAACTTCCCACCATCATTCACTTCCATATTGGTGAGCACTCCGAGCGGAAAGCGTGCGGCTGCCACCCTTATTGCACATGACCACAATCGCAATTTAGTGCTGCTCAAGGTAAACACGACCGAACAGTTTACTACGTCGACCCCAGTTCCGCACGCGGAAGTTGTTGTCGGCCAATGGTCCATCGCGCTTGGCAAGACATATTCACGCGAAGTAGTGAATCAAAGCTTAGGAATTGTTAGCGCCACCAATCGAATCTGGGGTAAAGCCATTCAAACGGATGCCAAGATCTCACCAGCAAATTATGGCGGTCCCTTAATCGACATCCATGGCCGAGTCTACGGAATCTTAACGCCACTCTCACCGCGCGGCCAAAGCCCGACTGACGGTACAGACTGGTACGACTCCGGAATCGGCTTCGCCGTACCGCTAATTGATATCCTGCCACACTTAGACTCGCTTAAAGCGGGCAAGGACCTACACTCTGGTTTACTTGGTGTCTCGCTCAAGTCGGGTAACATTTACGACTTACCGGCAGAAATTGTCGCCGTTCAGCCCAAATCTCCCGCTCGGCAGAGTGGCCTTAGAAAAGGCGATACGATTATCAAAGTCAACGACTTGGTGATTCGTCGTCAAGCTCAACTACGTCATGCGTTAGGCGGTCAATATGCCGGTAACACAATAACGATTTCCGTCAAACGAGATGACCAAATCATCATTTCCAAAGTAACGCTTGTAGAAAAGCTTGAACCCTACGAGCATCCACTTTTAGGCGTGCTTCCGGATCGCAATTTTGACCAACAGGGCGCACAAGTCCGCCACGTCTACGTGGACAGCCCAGCACAACAAGTCAAACTTCAGCAGGGCGATATCATTACACACATCAACAGCGAAATCGTCGCTGATCATAACGCCCTGCGATTGGTCCTCTCAAACTTCGAGCCTCAGGACGAATTGACGCTAACTTATTTGCGTAACAACGAGCCCACCACAGTATCTCTGGAATTAGGCAGCATACCTCAGCAAGCACCGACAATCTCAGCGCATGCGGTTCCTACCGCTGAGGCTCCTGCGAGCACATTGGCAACCGGATTGATTGACCTAAAACTTCCAGAAGAAAAGAACGAGTGTGTGGCCATCATCCCAACAAATTACCGCCACGACGTGCCGCACGCTTTAATCGTCTGGTTGCAGGCTCCTGGTAAGCCAGATAATGAGGATTTGCAAACCCAATGGATCGCACTTGCAGAACAATATCACGCGATCGTCTTGGCTCCGCAATCGGCGGATCCCGCCCGCTGGAATCCAAACGAAGTTGATTTTATACGTAAAACGATCGACAACATCTTATCACTCTATACGATCGACCGTAATCGCATCGTTATCCACGGGCAACAAGCCGGTGGCAGCATGTCATATCTAGTCGGATTTGCCCATCGGGACTTAATCCGTGGCGTCGCACCGGTGGATGCAGCATTGCCCGTTCGAGCGGCACTCAAAGCCAACGACCCCGGCGAGCGTTTGGCGTTCTATGCGTTTGACGTGAAAGAATCCAAGTTAGCGAAAGCTTCTGCAGCAGGAATTAAGCGGCTCACTGCTGCGAAGTATCCCGTCACAACAATCCTACTTAATAACAAGGCTGGGCTATCCGACAACGATCGCCTTCAATTTCTACAATGGGTCGACTCGCTAGACCGAATCTAGTTCGACAGACACTCATTCACATAACATCATTTATGTCTTTCTAACTTATATCTGAAAATTCAAAATCAACTAGATTCATTACCAAGATCAAGGAGCAGCACTGTGGAAAAATGGCCAATTGGAGTTTTTACAAGTATCGACGCCGGTTTGGGAGTCAAAATTGAAGTAGCTCATGAACTGGGTGTACCAACCATTCAGCTGCATGCCCCAGCTAAGGAAACCAGAACAGCCGAAAATGCTGAAAAGTTTCTCTCATATCTTAACCAACTCGGAATCACGCTCACCGCAGTGTTCGGTGGTTTCGAAGGTGAAAGTTATGCGGATATTCCCACTGTTGTGGAAACGGTCGGTATTGTTCCGCCCGCTATGCGTGCCGCTCGCGTTCAGGAAATGAAAGAAATTGCTGACTTCGCTCATATGCTGCAGTGCAACGTTGTTGCTTTACATCTTGGGTTCATTCCGCACGATAAATCCGATCCCCTCTATGGCGAAGTGGTGGAGGTTACCCGCGATATTCTCGATCACTGCAAGAACAACAATCAGAACTTACACTTGGAAACCGGGCAAGAAACAGCCGCAGGCCTACTGGAGTTTATTGGTGATGTTGAGCGGGACAACTTGTTTATTAACTTCGACCCGGCCAATATGATTCTTTATGGAACAGGTGAACCCATCGAAGCCTTGCGCCAAGTTGGCGCATTAGTACGCAGCGTGCACTGCAAGGATGCAACCTGGGCCGACAATCCAGGTGTTGAATGGGGTGCTGAAGTCCCTTTGAACGATGGCGCTGTTGGCATGGAAGACTACTTGCGAACACTTGATGCGATCGGATACACCGGACCGCTAACGATTGAACGTGAAATTTCAGAGGATCCAGAACGCCAGAAAACGGAGATTGGCAACGCCGTCAGTCTATTAACGCAGCTCAAAGACAAAATCAACTAGCAAATTTTCCGGCGGTTGTTGATTTGTTCAGCTATTCGGCGTAACAAGACATATGGATCATAAAAAACGTCTACAGGTGGTATGCATCATTTCGCTGCTCACCACATTAGGGATATGGCAATTCGGTCCAGAAGATTGGCAGAAGTCGGCCTTACCGATTAGTTTTCGGATCACGATATTCTTCGGCATCCTACTGCTAGCATTTAACGACGTCAAAAATATATTGCTAATGTTAAAAGGCCCCATCGGCATCCTCATCGGGATCGGACTGATAATGGCTGTCATCTTCAAACCATCAACCAAAGTGATTCTGCCACTGCTCGTCGGCTGCGTTATCGTATTAGCCATCTTGGGATTCATCCGTCGCCAATTTGGAAAGGGCGACTGATCGCCACCTCCTAACGCTTATCCTTGCAATTCGCGTGTGGTTTGGGCTATATCGCTTCCATCGGGCGTCGAATCATCATTAACGTCATACCACGATTCTTGGAACTGAATATGTCCACCTTTTCCGGCAGCACCTTGTCGGATGGCGACATTAGTGGTGAGAGCAATTACCGCGTCGCTTAAGGCAACATGCGGATTACAGCGCGGTTGATTTTCTGGTGATGCGTGGCTAATGCAGTAGGCCCAATGCTCAATCTCTTCGGTGTAACCCCGGCTTACTGGTCCCGTCTGAGCGGCTTGAGCAACCGGAGCAGCTTCGCCACTGGCTTGCGTATCGAGCGTTGGTCCGCCCGCATCTTGCTTCACTCCAACTTTCGTCGTCGTGTCCGAGCCTTTATAGAGCATCATCTCTTGTTCTTTTTCTAAGACCAATGTCCCTTTAGTCCCCATGACAACTTCGCCGTACCCACCAAATCCATTTCCATTTATGGAAGAATAGGTGACCACGATTTTCTTGTTGTCATCCTCCTCATAGTCTGGCACCCTTGTTTTCCCAACACCAGTCCCGAAATCCGCGTAACCGACATCGAACGCATCTTCATAACCTGGAGCAGGGAATTCCAGCATGCAATAAACATGATCTTCGACGTGGCGGTCAGCGCCAAATAGGTGACGACCACCAACAGCATGCACACTTAGCGGTTGAGCTTTCTTGCCATCGCGGCGTAAAGCACTACAAAAAATGCCGGCGGCATCCATTTGGTGACTGCCCAGTTCAGCCATAAGCCCACCACCTGTACGTTCCCACAATCGCCAGCGTGCAAGTTCTTCCATCGCAGATCGTCGGTGACCCGCGGGAAATTCAAATTCTTGGAACCCGTGTTTTAACGCACGTTCTTCGACCAATTTACTATCACTATCCCAAGCTTTCCATTGGTTGAGTTTGTGTTCTAACAGTTCTCGAGCAACTGGATCTTTTTCCTTGTCAACCTGCCTTTTAAACGACTCAATTTGCGATTTGATTTTATCAAAGCGATCTTCCTCAGTCCCACCAATCGGAATTTCGCCTCCTGGGACCGGCATTTGCCAACTATCACGACCAGGCAAATTCCCCCGATGCCATTGAGCACGAATATGATGTAGTTCTCCTAACAATCCGTATTGAATTAAGTTAACAGCATTGTCATACAAGACGCTGTAATGTCGTTGGTGTCCGGTAGCCAAATACAAATTCTTTTCTGCCGCAATCCGGCCCATCAACTTGCATTGTGCGATATTCTTCGCCATTAACTTTTCGGTCAATACATGCTTGCCTGCGAGCATGGCATCAACTGCTACTTGAGCATGTAGATGCAATGGCACAGCAGTAATCACTGCTTGAATATCTTTATTCGCTAACAATTCCTGATAGCCATCGGTATATACTTTTACATGATTGCGGGCTTCGGATTCCGTTTTCCAACCATATTTCGACATCAAACCGGGTCGAGCTGCCATAGCTGCGGGACTTGCATAATCACCATGAAACGCGCGATGTATGTTGTACTCTCGCAAATCAGCGATTGCGACAACTTGCACGTACTCCGGATTAAGCGCTCCGATGAGCACGTTGCCTTCGTCACCCGTACCAATCACACCGACGCGAACGGGATCGGCGACCGTCGAGTAGCCAAAATAAGCTGCCCCTAAACCGGCACCCGACACAGCTCCCGAAGCAGCGATAGTTTTAAGGAAATCACGTCGAGTATGACCGATCGCGTCAAAATAATTACCTTTACCAACTTCTTTTTCTTCTGGTGTAAGATTCATTCTTTCTCCTCTGTCTGATTCTCGGACTTAGCTGTGTGCTTACGGCAACAACAACAGTGACCCAGAATCGAATCTAGTGAAACGTGCTTACCCGCACCGGTAAATACAATGACCAATAGGGAACACATCTCTATTGTTTGGTAATAAGTAGGTTGAGCCCCAGCGGAACCGGGAAATTGACTTAATATGACGGATAACAAAAACCCAGCGCCGGCCAAAGCGGCAACAGGGGTGCATAGGCCGAGTAGCAAACACAAACCGACGATGATATCAAACCACGGAATAACACGGTCGAGTTGATTTGCAGCAATCGGCGGGGCATTAATTTTCCCTAGGGGTAACGGGGCACGAGTACCCAAAGCATTGAGTTCTCGTTGCAGACCTTCCCAAATCAAATCAATACTAGCCAGCATTGGAACACGGCTTGATCTAATTTCATTTTCTAATTGTAATCCTTGAGCTCGTAAGCTTGTCACTCCCGACATCACTTCTGTTTCCAGCTGTATTTCGCGTCGCTCCATTTGATTAAAAAGGTGAATCACATCGTCATGATTAACCTTAAAAAACTCATTAAGCTGATCAGCACGGCGATTAACAATACCGGTAGCCGCTGTTGCCCAACCCCCTTCAAGGCGTTGATAGGCGATGACATCCGCTTGATATGCTTTCCAGTGATCCACAACCGCTGTGGTGTTATAAGACGGCTCTGACCATCCACTAGATTGTGACGACGATTGGTAGCACAGACGGATCTTACCGTCGGTGTCCCATAACATCGCTTGAAAGCCGCCAGAAAATGGGCCTTTTGCGGAATCAAGGAAACTAGTCGACGAAAAACCACCGTCCATTTTGGCCGCACCTTCTTTAAAAAAGTGCCAACCAACGGACAGTCGCAGTAACACCAACACCAAGATGGCGACTTTTCCAAATTGTACTGTTGAAGCCTTCAGCGAGATTCTCCTTCACACATTGTATTTAATGTTACGCCAATGCTGCTCCATTTGAGCATTCCTTGGTGTACTGGATAGTTTAGTTTGCCAACCTCTATTATCATAGAAAAGTTAAGGTATGCCAGACGTACGTTCTGATACGTTAATAATATTCTGTTAATTTTCTTTAGCCGCGGTTTTCATTCTACCATGACTCAACACACTAAACGTGTCGTACTGTGCTTTCCACTGTCCGACTCGCAAGCTAAACAAATCGGCAGGACAAGCACCGAAATTGAGGTTATTAATGCCGGTCAATCCAGAATTGCACAGGAGATCCTCTCGGCCGATATTTTCATCGGACATGCCAAGGTCCCTCTGCCTTGGGAAGAAGTTGTAGAGCAAGGGCGTCTCCAATGGATTCAATCTTCTGCGGCAGGCTTAGACCATTGCCTAAAACCAAGTGTAATCAATTCGGATATTGTTGTTTCCAGCGTTTCTGGGTTATTTGCCAACCAAGTCGCCGAACAAACGATGGCACTGATGTTCGGGGTGTATCGCAGTTCGCTGACGTTTTTCCGTGCTCTTGATAAGCGAGAATTCGTGCGGCGACCAACAATGGACTTCCGCGGTAAGACGGTAGGCATTCTTGGGTTTGGTGGAAATGGCCGTCGCATTGCCGAAGTACTTGCCCCGTGGGGTAACCGTATCGTTGCTTCAGATAAATTTCCGTGGGACAAACCAGCGTACGTGGACCAGTTGGTGCACAGTGACGATTATGAATCGCTGCTGCCGGAAATAGATTGCCTTATCTTATGCGTGCCTCTAAACGCAGAAACTCACGGAATGATTAATCAACGTACCCTCGGGCTATTAAAACCGGGAGGGGTTGTCGTAAATGTTGCTCGCGGTCCTGTAATCGTTGAAAATGATCTGATTGCTATGCTGCAAAACGGTCATCTTAGCGGTGCGGGGCTAGATGTCGTTGAAACTGAACCGCTGTCACCGACGAGTCCGCTGTGGAACATGGATAATGTCATTATTACACCGCACGTCGGTGCACAATCTGAGAACCGCCTGCCCGACACTATCGATTTTGTCTGTGATAACTTACGACGCTATTTAGCAAATGAAGAACTTTTAAATATTGTCGACAAGACAGTCGGATTCCCGCTACGAACTGCAAGCGACTGATTATCCGTTGCTTGTGTCAGATTTGCGTAATCGAAGTTTGCCCGATGGAATTGCCTCACACCATCGCCTGTCCCCTACTAGACCTAAATTGTCGATCAGTTTAAACTTCCAACATCTTAAGAGCGGCTCAGCGCAACGGCAGGAATTACATACAACAACATGGAAGAAATTCAACTAGATGATGGTGGACGGATCCCGGTGACCATTACCGTCACGCAACCACTAGCGCAACCGACGATCACCTATGCGAATGCGGCTCCTTCGCAATCTGACAAACAACTGTTTGATGAATATACATCCATCGTCGACCAACAACGCTTAAGCTGGGCTACCTACCACCATTTAACTAAGCTACTCGGTTCCGGCGGTCAGGGAAAAGTATATTTATCGCAGCGTAAAGGTGCGGACGGTTTTACATTACCTATTGCCATTAAGATTTTTTCGCCGGAACGTTTTGCTGACGAATCCTCCTATGCCAACACGATGAAACGCCATGCCCGCGTTGCGATGCAAATTGCGCAAATCCAGCATGACAATCTTCTCGACGTACAAGATTTCGTCGACCGCAATCGGATTCGCATGCTAGTCATGGAATGGATCGACGGACTTGACCTGCGAATCTTGCTGGACAACCAACAGTTAGCCAAACTCGAAGACCGCGTATCTTCACGGCGTTGGAAGCATATAAATAACGTCATCATTACCGATGGCCCTAAACAACCGCAATTCCATCCTGGGTGTGCTATCGCAATTGTCCGCGAATGCCTCAGCGCACTCGAATCACTGCATCGCAACGGGATCGTGCACGGTGATATCAAACCAGGTAATATCATGATTAAGCGAACCGGCGCCGCAAAAATTATCGACATCGGCTCAGCCTTTACAATTGATGAACCGCCAGAGCAACGCACTTGTACACCAGCATATGCCGCACCGGAAGTTCTCAAAGGGGAGAAGGCGACACCTTTGAGTGACTTGGCCAGCTTGGGATACGTACTGATTGAACTAATATCCGGCCGCAATCCATTCGCCGGTAAAAAGACATACAGTGAGATGATCCAAGCCAAAATTGACTTGCCGCAACAGGTCGAGGAGTTCATTCCCACCGGCATCGGCAATACGGCACTGTTAACAAATTTTTGTCGACGGCTGATCGCTGTAGACCCGGGCGAACGATTTCACGATGCCTACGAAGCACATCTTAAGCAAGAAGGTGCTGCGGACTACCATCGCCAGTTAGTACTTGAGGCCGAAGATAACGAGTATGAGCACGAAATCGGACAATGGGTCGAAGAGACAATTGACGCCCAATCCGAAGCGTAGCACAATCACATTGTCGATCATTCGTCATGGCGACGATAGAGCTTGGCGAGCTGATTAGGCTTTGTGCCTAATCGTAACCGCAGCAGTAACCACCAGTTACTCAACGTTTGTCGGATGATTCCTTTTTTTATCCAACGCCGCGCGGAAATGTTAACGGGGCCAGTTAGCACACATGGGCGCTTACCCTGACGTCGTAACATTTTGCTCAACAACACGTCCTCCATTAAATCGACTTCCGGGAACCCGCCGACAACTTCGAACAACTCTCGCCTGATCGTTATGGCCTGGTCTCCATATACGCGGCGGCACCACCGCGCACGCCAGGCGTTGCCCCATTGCAATAACGAATATCCAATCCCCGGTGCTTCTATATTTTGGTAGAAACACGACCAACTATTGGTTTCACCTTCAGAAAAATAGCTTGCGGCCTGTTGCAGTGCTAATGAATCCAGCCGATTATCAGCGTGCAGGAAACATAAGATCGCGTTGGTCGCCTGCTTGGCGGCATTGTTTTGTTGGACAGCCCTCCCAGCGTCACCACAACACACCAACGCTCCAGCCTGACAAGCAAATTCTATTGTGCTATCGGTGCTTCCGCCGTCTGCAACCCAAACCTCGACTGCCCCAGCATCCAAGGCAGATTCAACCGCCCCCACGATGTTATCCTGTTCGTTGATGGCTGGGATAATGACTGCGATATCTGCAGCGGAAAAAACCATGTCGCCCCCATCAGCTACTTGCGACCGCAGTCACCTATTTCAATCGGACTAAAAACTGACAGACAAGACGAGCTGACTATACGCTGGGTCGTGCCAATTTGTAACGTTTAATTTTTCGGTCTAACGTTGAACGTTCTATCCCTAATGTGCTCGCAGAACGACTTTTATTCCAATCGTGATAATCGAGCGTTCGCTTAATATGGAATCGCTCAATCTCGTCTAGACTATGGGGTTCATAGGAACTGGTGTTCAACATAATGCCACTCGTATCGGAGGACGCTATCAGATTGGATAACGACAGATCACCGACATCAATTACTGTATTGCGGCACAACACTACCGCTCTTTCAATAATGTTCTTTAACTCACGAATGTTTCCCGGCCACTTATAGTTCTGCAACTCAACAACCGCTTCATCAGTAAACCCTGTGATTTTACGACCAGTCTCTGAGCGAAATTTGTCTAGAAAATAATGCATCAATAGCTCGATGTCTTCGGGGCGTTTGCGCAGCGGTGGGACTAACATTACTACTACGTTTAAACGAAAATACAGGTCGCGTCGAAATTCACCTTCAGCAACAGCAACCTCGAGATCTCGATTCGTCGCTGCGATCACGCGGACGTTAGTTTCGATCGATTGATTGCCACCTAAACGCTCAAATGCATGGCCTTCTAACACGCGGAGGAACTTAGCCTGAACCGCTAAACTCATTTCACCGATTTCGTCGAGCATTAACGTTCCTAGATTTGCTGCCTCAAATTTCCCAATTTTACGTTCGGTCGCCCCCGTGAACGCTCCCTTTTCATGGCCGAATAATTCGCTTTCGAGCAGCGATTCCGACAGCGCTGCGCAATTCAAACAGACAAATGCTTCTTTCTTGCGGGGACTGGTAAAATGTATTGCTCTGGCAATCAACTCCTTACCCACTCCGCTTTCACCACGTATCAATACCGTAGCACGGCTCGGAGCGGCATGAGCAATGTCCTGCTTCACTTGATCCAAGGCCGGGCTGACTCCAATCATCTCGGATTCGGCTTCAAGTTGACTACGAAGTTGTTGAATCTCACTACGCGATTGCGACAAGTCTTCAACTAACTCCATCGCACGGCTTACGTTCTTTAATGCAAGTCCAACATTGTCGGCTAATGCCAAAATGAACTCGAGGTCATCCGGTGTCAGCGAACTCTCGCCGGTGGTCGAGTAGGCATGTAACAATCCAACAATTTGTTTGTCATATCTAACAGGTGCACAAATAATGCTTGTCGACGCAATTTCACCTTTGCTGTCACGACTCGCTATTTGACTGTCATCACTGATGTCACGACCCAAGACGGCCTCGCCACCTTCAAGCACTGTCTTTGCTAGAAATTCTGTGAGTCGGTGATACTTAGGAGTTCCCACTGTTTTCCAAGCAATCACCGATATATCATCACTCGTTGGTATTTCTTCGAGGTCATAAGGCGCAAGAAGCAAGGCAGCAGCGTTAGATTTTGTGCCATCAAAAATCCCCTCTAAAGCAGTATCCGCAATCCCTTTTTCATCATTCTGATTGGCCAATTCAAACGCGATGCGGCACAAGCTCGCCACGGCATCACTTACTCCTTTGGACTGCGACCGACGATCGAGTAATTTCGTTTGCCCCTTACGGTGGGTGATCGTGGTGGGAAACTGACTGCTATGCCCGTCTAGTTCATCCACTTCCTCTAGGTTAGCGATGTCAACGGCGATACCATCGAAGTCGGCTTCATTGGTATCCGCAGCGAGGTGCTTCAATAACACACCCGTATCGGTTTCAATATTTTCCGGAAAGGCTGATGACAAATCGTTTACAAACGATATGTGACAATTGGCGATACGAATGCAATCTTGTGGTTTTAGCTCATAATCGCCGGTCGTCGATTCACCATTGATCAACGTCCCATTGCGACTTTCCAAGTCACGAATCGTCCACGCGCCATTGGAAAAAAACAACTCAGCATGAATTCGGCTCGCCCGTTCATCACGAACGACCACCTTGTTTGTGGAGGCTCTGCCTATGGTCGATGTTTTGCCAGCCTCAAGACGAACGACATCTGTCCACTTGGTGCCTTCGCGAATAACTAGATATGCTAGCATTGAAAACTTTTAGTCCATATATAAAACGGCTAAGTGGCTGCAATTACCACGTGTCTATAGTGTATCAAAAATGAACACTTTAAATAGCGGCACACACTACAAACGTCAATTTTCCATTCATTCAACCTATTTAATTAAAAACTATGGCTCAGTATTACCTTACGCTATTCCATTAATGCGTATCTTGATAATAATAAAGCTAAGCAACGTGGGAAGAAAAACGGATTAGGCAAACTTTTCTTGTAAATACGGGCAAAGCCGATTATTCTAGACAGGGATAAACTGTTGCATTTTCGTCTCGGAAATGTCGAAGTCTAATTCGATGGATCATTTTTCCTTATTAACAGTATGGTCGTGTAGTTCATATTGTTTGACGTGCTTAATTTGATCGATCTGGGTTAAGGATAAATATCCGTTCCCAAAACGACAACACAAACAGAGAAGAGTAACGAGAGATTAGTTAGGAACAACTATCCTCTCAAAACCATTTAGGAGTTCGGTTATGACGAGTCGTCACATTACATTTTGTCGTGCGTGCATTTTTGCTCTATTGGCATTGTCGACCACCCAAATTATTGGTGGTGGAAACAACAACCAGTTCCGAAACAACTCTGTTGGTGGTATTTCCATCGATGCGAATGGCGTCGTCGCTAACGCTGATTCAGAAAGCCGTGTTTTACTGCTTCGTGAAATGCGAGCGAATTTCAATCCGGCCTCGCCCAAAATGGCTGAGTCGACCGAATTGCGAATGATTTCACTTCGTGGACTCGAAGCCGCAATTGCCGACGCTGTCCAAAACAACCAAGGTGCTTTGCCCGATGAAGTTAAATACTTAGCTGGATTACAACGTATTCAATTCATATTGGTTTACCCTGAAATCAACGATATTATTCTCGCTGGGCCTGGTGAAGGCTGGAAAATCGATGACAACCTGCATGTCGTTGGCGTTACCACTGGACTGCCAGTACTTCAACTCGACAACTTGCTGACTGCATTACGAGCCGTCAATGCTCCTAATCCTCAGCGCATTAGTTGTTCAATTGACCCCACACAACAAGGCGTCGCTAACTATGCGGCCAAATTGCAACAACTATCACGTGCCGGCATTCGCAACCCGCAAATTCTTGCACCACAGCTAAAGCAAGCTATGGGTAACCAAGTGGTATCTATTAATGGTGTACCTGGGTCAAGCCATTTTGCACGAGTCATGCTAGCCGCAGATATCCGCATGAAGCAAATTGCCATGGAAATCAACGGGCATGGATCCCGTGTCATGCCTGGGTTTATTTCTGGTGCTCGCAATTCGGTGAGCCTCACCAACCCAAACATCAATCCTCGCTGGTGGTTAGCTTGTAATTACAAGAGTGTCGCCACCGACGGGCAAGGCCTCGCTTGGGAAATTCGCGGCCAAGGCGTCAAAGCCATGACCGAAACAGAAGTGCTCCAAGGTAACAACGGTCCGGCTAGAGCTCAACAACAAGATCCTGCTGCACAGAGATGGGCAGATATGATGACGGATCGCTATGATAGCTTAAGTAAAGCAGACCCAGTGTTTGGCGAACTACGTAACATCATGGACATGTGTGTGGCTGCTGCTATCATTCGCAGCAACAGCCTGCTGGAACAGGCCGATTTAGAATTGCCACACTTACTCGCAACAACGAAAACTATTTCGCACCGTTCATGGTTCACTCCTAAGCATGTCAGTACTCAAACGAGTTTCATTAAATCGAGTCGCGGCCTTGTGGTTACTGCTTCAGGCGGCGTCGACATCGACTATCTTGCTCCTCTCAAGGATCCCCAAGTCACTGCTGAAGTGAAACAAGTTTGGAACAAAGTGCACGCAAAAACAGCGTCCATGTCTTGGTGGAACTAGTTCAACCTAGTGTAATCAGCGAGTCGTCATCGAGAGATTAGTTGCGCTTGCCCACGCAGAGCGAACAACGCTTATGGGTAAGCATATCAGTTCGGAAACAAAGGGCTCTAACATGCAGCGCCAAGTTCTCGGGCTCGATATCGGCGGTGCGAACATCAAGGCTGCGACGGCAGATGGGACCTTCACCGAAACTCGCTATTTCCCGATGTGGAATCAGTCGCATCGATTGACGGAAGTGCTGCGTGACATTGTCAAACACGTCGGAGCGGATTCTCTCGCAGTAACGATGACAGGGGAACTCGCCGATTGCTTTGAGTCCAAACGGCACGGGGTCGAATTTATTTGCGACGCCGTCGTTAAGGCCTCAACGAGCCCCGTCGACATATACGTGTATCGTGTCGACGGAGATTGGCTTGCACCTGCCCAGTGCCCCGAGCAGTGGAGTAGCGTTGCTGCATCCAATTGGCACGCAATTGCCAGTATTGCCGCTGCATCAAATCCGGGTCAATCGAATATCCTATTGGATATCGGATCCACGACGGTGGACATTATTCCCCTTAATGCCGGTATATCGGTCCCAAACAATTTGACTGACGTCGATCGGTTACAGTCGCAACAATTACTGTATTGGGGAATTCAGCGAACGCCGATTTGCGCTTTGATTGATATTGCTGAACTGGATGATCGACAAATTCCACTGGCTCGCGAGATGTTTGCTACGACTCAGGACGCATTTCTAATGACGCACGACATTGCTGAAGATATTACCTGCCACGATACAACCGATGGCAAGCCCGCCACGCGTCAATACGCCCATGCACGACTAGCCCGCAGCGTCTGCGAGTGCCCCACGCAATTTAGCAGCGGAGATGCGGTAAATTTAGGTCGACAAATTAAAGCCCGATTGGTTTTTCTTCTTGACGATGCGTTGAGCCATGTAATTCGGGGCATGCAGCAGCAACCCCAACAAATCATCCTTACGGGTCATGGCAGTTTTCTAACGGATTGCATCTCACTACAACTACCCATTTCAAATCTATTCACCGGCGAAAGATCCCGTGTAGCTCCCGCTTATGCCGTGGCCATGCTCTTGGCAAAACACCTTGAGGTAAAAACTAGATGATTGAGCGAACATTGCCCTTACAGATAATTAAGATTGGCGGAAGCCTGCTAGGGACCACTTCAAACCGATCAGCCTTTAAAAATGCAGAACAGTGGCTTGCGCGGCAAACTGACTGGATAAACGTAGTCATCATCGGTGGTGGACACACTGTTGATCATCTACGCCGTTGGCAACGTCAATTCAACCTCACCGAGGGACAAGCACATCTCAATGCGGTCCAAGTAATGTCGCTTAACATCTTAAAATTTGCTCGAGCGAGTTACATATCGACCGTGATTGAAAATTGGAATGAACTTACTAATATTTCACAGCATGCCGGCGCAAATCCAACAACAATCATGTTTGATTGCCTTTCCTTTATCCGCGATGTAGAACCGACGCTAGGCGGGACGCCGCTGGCAAGTGACTGGAGTTGCACCAGTGATTCCATAGCAGCCCGTATCGCGCAACTTCTCGGGGCCGATCGACTTACGCTGCTCAAGTCTCGAACGGCCTGTAGCGACGACCTGCGGACGCTGCGGTATGCCAACTACGTCGATCAGTCGTTTCCCCAAATGGCGGCGGACATCAAATCCGTTACGTTTGTCGATTGCAGTCCTTGATAAGGAGCAAAGCTTGATAGTTGGCATAATGAATCAAAAGACGCCGTTATTCTCGGATTAACCTCCATCAGATAGATTTTCTCTTTTGCCATGACTGCGTCAAGGCTGATCCAACCCCGCGAGTTTCCACTAGGCAGCGCAGCGAATACTGTGAACGCCCATTTGTTTAGCCTCGCAATGACAGCTTGATCCTCACACAGTGAACCGCCAACATATTCGAAGTCATGTATCCCTCCGAGTTCCTGTCGCCATGGTGGAAGCATTGTAAATCCATCCTGATGAAACACAGCCGACACGCTATATGATTCACCCTGCACAAACTCTTCTACCAACCACTCACCATCGCTTGGAAAATTACCGCTTGATATTTTCCTTATTCCGATACCACCGGTCCCGTTTATAGGCTTAAGCACTAAAGTGTTGTCGAGATGCGAGTCGTCGCAGATTCCTCCGCACAGATGCGCCCAATCCGGCATAAGAACTTCATGAGCATCCGCCCATTGATGCAACAGCACCTTATTTATACCCATTGCCAACAGCTCAGGATCGGGGCCAATCAATTTTCCGTGGGCACAGGCATTACACTTTTCAACGGCTAACAACAAAAGCGAATTCAATTCCGGCGCGATCACAATGCACCTGTCCGCGTCACGACAAGCAAGCACAAATTGCGTCCAGGGGTCCCGTTCATCCACCGTCTGCACTGTGAACCCATGTGATTCCAATGTTCGTGCTAACGATTTCAATCGTCTGTCGACGGTAACCACTACTTCAACGGTTGGCAACGATTGACAAGCTTGAGCCACCGAGAGCAACATTGCCGAGCCATCTACCACGAGTGCTGGCAGCGCAAGAAAATCATCAATCTGCGCCAATTCACCATCACAGGTCGAGGGCAGGGTGGCTCCTCCGCCACACACCATTTCGTAGATAAATAGTTTCACAAGTTTCTACTGATTCAAGAGGCACTTTAAAAGATGCCTAAATGATCCCGAGCGTCGTCGGTCATGCGTTCTGAGGTCCATGGTGGATCCATGACAATTTTGACTTCTACTTCGCTGACTTCTTCCAATGCAGAAACAACTTGTTTACTGTTGCCTATCAATTGCGGACCCGCTGGGCACATCGGGCTCGTCATGGTCATATCAATTTGCACATCCTGCTGTCCTGCAGTTTCACTATCAGACAAATTAACTGCGTAGATCAAACCGAGATCGACAATATTAACAAACAATTCTGGATCGATCACCTTTTTTAGTTCTTCCAGAACATGATCTTCTGTAACAGCCATAATTTACACCTTTATAGGATCCAAATATCAAATTCTATTTCTACACTAAACGACTAAAACAACCGTTCAACACTTTGAGGGTTAGCAAACGACTCGTTCACTCATCATTGATTTTAACATATACATTGCCGTCGTCGACTTTTACTTCGTGTGCAGTCGTCGCAAGGATTGCCGGAAATGTCAACGCTTGCCCAGTGCGAACATCAAACTTTGCACCATGCCTAGGACAAATCAATTGGCAACCCTGTAACTCACCATCAGAGAGCGGGCCACTATCGTGGGTGCAAACATCATCGATGCAATAGAATTCCCCTTCTACGTGCACCAATACGACCAATCGTTCTTCAATTTCCAGCATCATAGAACCCGGATCAGCGAGTTGTTCCACTGCAATAGCGTGTTGAAAATCCGTCGACATATATAACTCCCGAAAAGCGTCCGTTATTCGTAATCTCGCACTCGTCGCGCAATCGCCAAACCCAGTGCATCACGGACACTATCAATCGTTATACGATCGAATATCTGCTGAAAAAAACCAGTGACAATTAGTCGGGTCGCTTCTTTACGTGTAAACCCTCGACACATGGCATAGTAAATCAGTTCTTCGTCGACCATGCCACTGGTGCTACCATGGGTACAACGAACGTCATCAGCTTCGATTTCCAAACCAGGAATGGAATCCGCTCGAGCTTGGTTCGACAACAATAGATTGTCATTACGCTGGTATCCGTCCGTCCGCTGAGCACCTTCATCCACGAGAATCATACCTCGCCATACGGTGTGTGATTTATCCTGCAATGCTGACTTGTACAAGAAATCGCTGCGACAATGAGCTGCTTGATGGTGCTGCAAAGTATGATAGGAGAGATGTTGACTACCCTGCGTGAACAGGACTCCATTCACTTGCGAATTCGCACCTTCACCAGCTAGGGTCACATGTTGATTGACTTTGGCTAGACGGCTACCAATGGCTGCTGAAGTCCATTGCAGATTGGCATCACGTCCCAAAACTGCTTTTTGTTGCGCAAAATGCCAAACCTTGGAACCCCAGTTCTGCAGATTGACATAACGCAACGACGCCCCGTTGCCGACGATCAGTTCCACGCCCCCACAATGTAATCCGCCGGAATCCTCTTGTTCGCTAGCAGTTTCCGCTAACATCGTAGCGCTTGCACCGTCTTCAAGCACAACTAGAGTATGTCCGAGATCGGCCGCACCGTCGGTCAAGGCTGACAACACGTGTAGTGGTTCTGTTACGTGAACGCCCCGGGGAACATATAGAAACTGTCCACCAGACCAACACGCCGAATGCAACGCTGCAAACCGATCGACTTGTGAATTATAGGCACTTTTTAGTAGCATCGCCTGAAATCGCTCTGCGTGCTCAGCTGTCAGGTCATCTAGGGAACCGAAAACAACACCTTGTTGTGTCAAATGATCCGCAATCGTACTGGACACACAATTCCCGTCGACGGTATGGATATGCCCGCCTAGTGTTATATCGCTGTCGAGCAATGGGGTGATTTCACTCGGCAATGCGTCCGGTGGGTCAAGCACCAGATGATATTGCTGCAGTTTAAACAAGCGGATATCTGTTCGCATCCACTCTTCGTCTCGACGTCCAGGCCATTGCATGTCACTGAACTGCGACCAAGCTTGACGTCGCTCTGCGAGCATCCATTCAGGTTCTTGGCGCGACGCCAGAAATGCATCAAAACCCGCTTCATTGAATTCGGCAATTGTTATCGTGTCTGTCATATCTATTTTTTGGCTCTAGTATTAGCCATTACATTTCATCTTCAAAGACTGTTATGGGTTAGGAATAGGTCGTGATATTGAATTGCCGTCAGAGAATGACATAGCAAGTCCGTCGAGAATTAGCCGACGGAACCTTCCATTTGGAGTTGGATCAATCGATTCATTTCCACCGCGTATTCCATTGGCAGTTCTTTCACCAATGGTTCGATAAAGCCGTTGACGATCATCGCACTAGCTTCCGCTTCACTTAATCCACGACTCGTCAAATAGAACAATTGTTCTTCACCAATACGCGACACACTGGCCTCGTGCCCAATGGAAACATCTTGTTCCATCACTTCGATATAGGGATAGGTATCGCTGCGGCTTTCTGCATCGAGAATCAAAGCATCACAAACCACATTATTCTTAGCGTTATGAGCACCTTTTTCGACTCTTACCAAACCACGATAACTGCTGCGGCCGCCGTCCTTAGAAATCGATTTTGAGATGATTTGCCCGGTCGTGTTGGGTGCCACATGAACCAGTTTAGCGCCGGCATCCTGATGCTGGCCTTTACCAGAAAACGCAATCGATAATATCTCACCGTGCGCTCCAGGCTCCATCATGTAAACCGCTGGGTATTTCATCGTCAATTGACTACCCAAATTACCATCAACCCATTCCATCGTCGCATCGGCCATACACACAGCTCGTTTTGTAACTAGGTTATAAATATTATTCGCCCAGTTCTGAATCGTGGTATAGCGACAACGTGCGTTCTTTTTAACGATGACTTCAACGACCGCGGAATGCAAACTGTCACTCGAATACGTGGGCGCGGTACAACCTTCGACGTAGTGGATCTCTGCCCCCTCGTCAACAATGATCAACGTTCGTTCAAACTGTCCCATGTTCTCTGCGTTGATGCGGAAATATGCCTGCAGTGGAAATTCAATTTTCACTCCTGGTGGGATATAAATAAACGACCCACCGGACCATACCGCTGAATTCAAGGCCGCAAATTTATTATCCAAGGACGGAATAATCGTGCCGAAATATTCTCGCAACAATTCGGGATGTTCTCGGAGTGCGGTATCCGTGTCGGTAAAGATAACCCCGAGGTTGTCAAGATCTTCTGACACGCTGCCGTAAACAACTTCGCTATCGAACTGAGCTTTGACACCCGCTAGATATTCCCGCTCGGCTTGGGGAATTCCCAGACGCTCAAACGTATCTTTGATCTCCTCTGGCACTTCATCCCATGTCTTGCTTTGGCCTTCGGTCGGCTTGAGGTAGTAATAGATGTCCTGAAAATCAATGTCTATATCGCCGCCCCATTCCGGCATTGGTTTGCTCTCAAAGATTTCCAACGCTTCGAGGCGGAAATCAAGCATCCACTGTGGTTCGTCTTTCATCTCGGAAATTTGCCGAACAATGTCAGCATTGATTCCCTTTTCCACTTTAAAGACCGCCTCGTTTTCGGTATGGAAATCGTATTTATTGATTTCGCCAAAGACTTTAGACTTTTCATCTGGAGTGATTTCTGTTGCCATAATAGACCCTATTTTTGTTTACAGCCCCTTTGTCATCGCGGGCTTGTTTTAGTAATTATAATTCCACTTCGCTGGAAGACATCGCTTCATTTTCTGCTTCTGCATCTGGGTAGGCTGCACGAATTCGTTCATAACCGCTTTCGTGTAGTTCTTCTGCCAGTTCAATCCCACCAGTTTCAACAATCCGGCCACCTAGCATCACGTGAGTGAACTCGGGGGGATTGTGAACCAGCAATTTATCGTGGTGGGTAATGATCAACAATCCCATCTTGGCGCGACCGATCTCCGCAATACTTTCACTTGCTAGGCGAACGGCATCCGCATCTAGACCACTGTCAGTTTCATCCAAGATGGCGAACGTGGGTTGTAGCATCGCGAGTTGCAATATTTCAGCTCGTTTCATTTCGCCGCCGGAAAACCCATCATTTACATAGCGACGTGCAAATTGAATGTCCATCTCAAGTTTATCCATATTGTCCTTGAGTTCTTTACGAAACTCTTTCATCGGAATCAGATCTTCACCCTCTTTCCGATCGGGATTGCGGACGTTGGTCGTGCTATGACGCAAAAAGTCAGCCATCTTCACGCCGGGAATAGCCACGGGCCGCTGAAAGGCCATAAACAAACCAGCACGTGCTCGTTCATCCGGCGACATCGCGAGAACATCTTGGTCATCTAGCTTAATGGTCCCGGAAGTCACTTCATATTTTGGGTGACCCATAATCGCCATTCCAAGTGTGCTTTTTCCGGATCCATTAGGTCCCATTAAAGCGTGTGTTTCCCCTTCGACAAGAACCAAATTTACACCTCGTAAAATCGGCTTGTCATCGACGCTAACGTGTAGGTTTTCTATTGTTAATTTGTGTGTCATATCTATTTCGTATTTTTCGGATTCGAGCCTGACAATTCTAATCATTTAGAACAAGTCAAGATCGAACAAAAGTGGATAATTAATAAGAAAAAAGTAACTGTACATTGAACGACTGAGGCAATGCCAACTCATTTCAACGTTGAGCTATTTCCCCTTTACTTTTTGGTGATGAAAAACAGTTTCTCGTTCTTGTTCGGGAACAGCTACATAACCGCTGTGATGAGGCAACGGCAACTCGTCTGGTGTTTTGATGCCACGATGACCAAATTTCGAGCCTGCACCGGTGCCTTCTTTCTTCGTGATTTTGTGACAGCGAATCTTATCTTGAATACGCATCAATCCTTCAAGCAGTGCTTCTGGGCGTGGAGGACAGCCTGGAACATAGACATCAACGGGTACGACTAAATCCACGCCTTTGACAACGTGATATCCCCACTTGAAGTATGGACCACCTCCGATGGTACAAGCTCCCATGGCGATCACATATTTGGGATCAGGCATCATGTTGTAGAGTCGTCGTACACGACTTGCCATTTTGTATGTTACCGTGCCTGCCACGATCATGAGATCCGCTTGACGCGGGGTAGCTCGAAATGCACCCGCTCCAAAACGGTCCATATCATAGCGACTCGCCCCGGCGGCCATCATTTCAATCGCACAGCATGCTAAACCGAAAGTCATCGGCCAGATGCTCGACTGACGTGCCCAGTTAATAGACTGTTCCACAGTCGTGACAATTACGTTTTCTTCAAAACGACCTTCAATCCATGGCATAGGTTGGTTCATGTGGTTACCCTAATGTCCCTCTTAAAATATCTTGCTGTCTAATTGATCTCTAATTGATCTCATCCCACTGGCTCAATTTGCATCACCGTCTTGTTAACTGGTTCTTTGACTTCAAACGTACAGTTGCAATCGCCGTCGAGTTGACAATCAGTCAATTGCAATGTCTCGCCAATCATTTCCGAAAACAATAGACGCTCCATACTGCAAACACTACTATCTTGCTCCGCGAGCTCGGGATAGGGGCACGCCTCTACCCTGATTTGTGGAACTTCACCAGTGGTGTTTATTTTTACCGGAAGTCGACGTTCTGAGAATAGCACTGCCAGTGAATTCATTCGCTCAATGACTGTTTTTCCTTGGATTTTTCCGGAATACAATTGTGCCAATCGTCCAGAAACTCGCTGCAACAATCCTCGCTGCAGCTCGGTATCGTCGATCGCTCGTATTTCCTGCCACAACGCAATCGCTAGATCTCCAAAGTTTTCTCCACTACGACGACGGCCTTTTGTCGTTAGCGAGTAACGATGTCGAGGCCGACCACGCAACGTCTCCATGCGTTCACGATGGATATCGCCTTCTTCAAGCAGTCGATTCAATCGCTGACGTACCGCTGTTCCCGTTACACCGACACTTTCTGAAAGCTCAGAAACTGTCATTCCACCGCGTTTGCGGAGAATATCGAGGATAGTAATATCGGAATCTATAAATGTCATCTTCATTACCTCCTTATCTGAACTAACAATTGTCGCGTTTCGTCTTGAATCACTCGCTGTTTTTTCCTCAGGACGATATCAACATTATTTGATTATCTCCTCTTTTAGACTCAATAATATACCTATTTCTTAGTTTTTACAACATTAGGTTTGAAAAAGATTTAACCTTTATTGTTCGCCAATACAAGGCTACTACCACAGTATTGCCATAGGTTATAATCAATGACTCAATTCAAGGCGTTTTCGTTTGGCTTTGCCATCTTTTCACTGTGTTTTTCCTCAGTAGGTCACCTCTTCAATGCACCGTTTTCGATCAAATAATACAAAGCAATTTGTCTTTTGGGCTTTGTTACTTTCAACCGGCCTGTGGACTGCTGTGACGTGGGGTCAAAACACCGCAGAGCCAGCAAATGAAAATGTTCCAACAACGGTTACCCAAAACAGTGGATCAGGTAGTGCCGACGATAATACAACTGCCAGTACTTTCCTCATTACCCCAGCAGAGGAGGAGGCAGATTTTTCCATTTCGGATTTCAGCGACAAAATGTTCGGCGCTGCTGTCGAAGGAATTGGAAAAGTCCTCTTCTTTAAAGTTTTCTCAACCGACGTTGAAACCGTTGAATTCAATGAAGTGGATTACTTCTATCGCACCGCAGGATCTGCCACAACCGATTTTGATAAATTGACCTCCGGCGATTTCCCTCCCCAGGCCGAAACGACCATCCACGCTGGTCTGCTAGCCGGACAGTACAACGAAACCAAAATTACCGAAGGTGTATTAACCGATTCGGCCGCTTCTTCAACACTCGACGTCGAGTATGTCTCGATCACTGTCAAGTCTCAGAAATATGAATGGGATAACAAACTTAATTTGTTCGTCGCTTCTAAATCTAACCTCCAGCAAGTCGACACGACCGACACGCTGACGCGTGATGAAGTTGAACAAGCATTGGTTGCTGGCAATCTCATCCTCGACGACGACGGAAACCATATTACGAGTGATACACGCGGCATGCCATTTGTAGTTCTCTGGCTAGCCTGCGGTGCGGTGTTTTTCACGTTCTTCATGAAGGGCTTTAATATCTGGGGTGTTCGCCATGCCATTCAAGTCGTACGAGGCACGTACGACAATCCGGACGAGGCGGGCGAAGTTACACACATGCAAGCGTTATCCTCGGCGTTGTCGGCAACGGTTGGCTTAGGAAATATCGCCGGCGTCACAATCGCCATGTCGATGGGTGGCCCGGGAGCATTCTTCTGGATGCTCGCTTGTGGCTTCTTCGGTATGACCAGTAAATTCGTCGAATGCACACTCGGACAAAAATACCGAAAAATCAAGCCAGACGGTTCCGTGATCGGCGGTCCAATGGCCTACTTGCCCGACGGCCTCCGTGAAATCGGTCTCGGACCGCTCGGCGTCGTACTCGGGTTCATGTTCACGGTGATGTGCATCATGGGAAGTTTTGGAGGGGGAAACATGTTCCAATCCAATCAAGCCGGTTCACAGCTACTTACGATCTATCACGCCGCTGAAGCGGATCAGATCGCCCTATTAAACGCGCAAATTAGGACGGCAAACGACGCACAGGATACTGAGACAGTCACCCAACTAGGAAATGAAAAGAAGGCTTTAAGCACCAGCATTGAATCTTCCGCTAGGACGTTCAAGGCCATTTACGGAGTTATCATGGCGCTTCTTGTGGGTGTCGTCATCATGGGAGGAATTAAGAGTATTGGCAGCGTTGCAGAAAAGATCGTCCCGACCATGTGTTTCATATACGTGCTCGCTTGCATGTTCGTCATCGTCAGCCACATTACAGAATTACCTGCGCTTATCGGTTCAATCTTTACTGAAGCCTTCAATCCCAGTGCTTTTGGTGGTGGCATGGTAGGCGTATTGATCATTGGTGTACAACGTGCCGCGTTTTCAAACGAAGCTGGTGTCGGTAGTGCAGCCATTGTCCATAGTGCCGCAAAAACCAGCGAACCAATTCGTGAAGGAACCGTCGCTTTATTGGAGCCCTTTATCGACACCATTGTTGTCTGTTCGATGACAGCGCTTGTCATTTTAATCACCGGAGCGTGGAATAACGCAGCGTGGCTTGACGAGGGTCTCGCCGGAACCGCCTTAACGAGCAGGGCTTTCGCTTCGGAAATCAGTTGGTTCCCGTATGTGCTAACTCTGGCGGTCGTACTGTTTGCCTATTCCACGATGATATCATGGAGTTACTACGGTGAGCGGTGTTGGGAGACTTTGTTCGGTTCAAGCAAGGGCAGCGTATACACTTATAAACTGTTATTTGTCGTAGCTGTATTTGTCGGAGCCACCGCCCAACTCGGTACTGTATTAGACTTCTCTGACATGATGATTCTCTGCATGGCATTTCCTAACATCCTCGGGCTCGCGCTCTTGTCGCCCGGTGTGCGGCGGGACCTCTTGGACTATTGGAAGCGTTTCAAAAACGGCGAATTCAAAGAGTATCATTAACTCTGTTCACCGGTCGCTTCGGCACGAGGAAAGTACTCCTCAATCACTTGATAAAACTCAGCGGCCGTTTCCATCTTGGCTGCATGCGTTCTGAAATGTCTCGCGCCAGGCTTACCAACCGCATAGCAACAAGCATATTTTCGCATCAGCAACGTACCCCGCGTCTCCCCGAATCGCTCACAAATCAATTCATAATGCCTTATCATGATTTGCTTTTGCTGTGACAACGACGGTTCCTCGGGTATTTCTCGTCCCTCCAGGGCTGCGGCGCATTGAGCAAACAGCCACGGTCGTCCCAGCGAGGCTCGCGCGATCATCACGCCATCGACGTCATACTTTTGAAATGCTGCCAACACCTTATCCGGATGATCTAAATCACCGTTACCGATCAGCGGAATATGCTTAAGGTACGGCTTAATTTCTGAGATGCGATCCCAATCGGCTTCTCCCCTAAACATATCTTGAGCGGTCCGCCCATGGACGGTCAGAGCCGCGGCACCCGCGCCTTCTACGACTTGAGCGATATCAATGAAGTTCATTTGGTCGCGGGTACAGCCAAGGCGAATCTTAGCGGTAACTGGTGTCGGTGCACACGCTTCTACGACAGTCTCTATGATCTTGCCAACTTGATCTGGGTCACTCAATAAATAGGATCCGCTTTTGGCACGCTCTGTTACTTTGCGAACTGGACAGCCAAAATTGATGTCGACAATACTAACATTATATTCCTTTGACAATCGTCGGCCTACAATGGCCATCGCCGCGGGGTCATTGTCCCAGATCTGCACTGCCAATGGTCGCGATTCATCCTTAACACCCCACAAACGAGCAGGGTGCTCTGCTTTGTTCTGCTCCATCCAGACAAAGCCACGCGCGTGCACCATTTCCGTCGCTTGCAATCCGACTCCACCGAATTCACGTACAATTTGCCGAAACGCATAATTCGTAAAACCTGCCATCGGCGCCTGCAGCAACGGCGGATCGATTAAACAATCACCAATAGAGAACGCTGTAGGCATTACGAATTCCTAGACACAGTTTGCGAACAAATTAAAGACAATTAAGCCTTCTCTGATTCTAGCAACCGCAAATACTATTGCCGAGTCATCCATTGATCGTTTTCACTCAATGGTGTGTCACGAGGAATCTCCGAATTGGGTCGCTCGACGACTACAGGTATGTGATTTTCGGATGCGGCACTCTCTCCGTCTCCTATGGAAATTCGGATCACATCGGAGTCCTGTGCTGGGTTCGATATATCTAAGGGTTGCTCAAAGGACACTTGCCGCCCGTCGGGTTCACTGGCAATCTGGATCGGTCGCCGCGCCCGTGGCGACCAACTATCTGCGCCAGGAACCTCTTCGTCCGCCGGAGCACCTAAATCAACGCTGGTTGCCGCACTTGGGGCTTGTGGATAGTATTGTTGCCCGCTCAATTGAGTGCTCGGCGGTAGGATCCGCGTTGTCATGTTAGCCGGTGTTTGGCAACCGACGAGAATCATCATTGCCCCTAAAACCGTCGCATAAAATATCCCAGGCAAATGAACTATACTTATTAGTGTGGTGAGCTTAGTCTTCATTTTACTTAACACTCTATCTAAACTACTTAAAA
Source organism: uncultured Planctomycetaceae bacterium (assembly GCA_963934735.1). Lineage (GTDB taxonomy): Bacteria > Planctomycetota > Planctomycetia > Pirellulales > Pirellulaceae > UBA721. The sequence goes on along the minus strand of CAWVZW010000013.1, from coordinate 27,980 downwards.
TATTTGAACTTGAACTTACACAGAATCGTCACTAGTTACCGCGGACTTTCTGTCGTAAATTTACTGGTTTTGGCGTTTTCATCCAATATCAATTCAGCAATCCATTCCCACTTTTACAATTAGGTTACAAAACCAACAGTGACAACCGCTGATATAACCACGTCTCTGAAGAACAAAGCCCATGAATTGGGTTTTCAACTCGCTGCCTGCTGTCCAGCAGTAACGCCCGCCGGATTGCATCATTTAACGCACTGGCTCAGCGAAGGTTATGCCGGCACGATGCAATACATACAGGACCGTCAAGACGCCTACGTCCATCCCACCCACGTGCTTCAGGACGTGCAGTCTCTATTAGTGCTCGCAATGCACTACGGTGAAGGCGACGTTGTTACACCAATTCCCGGAAAGGGTCGCGTTGCTCGCTATGCTTGGGGAAGCACCGACTACCATGACCTCATCCACAAACGAATTAAACAACTCAAACAATATCATCAAGAATTATTGCCGACGCAACAATGCCGTGGAGTCGTCGACACTGCGCCTATTCTAGAAAGAGAATTCGCTCAACTGGCGGGCCTCGGGTGGGTCGGCAAAAACACGATGCTCATTCACTCCGAACAAGGCAGCTACTTTTTCCTAACAATCCTTTTAAGTACCGCTGAGTTAGAATACGACCAACCCAGCAACACCAGTCACTGTGGAACTTGCACTGCCTGCCTTGATCAATGCCCCACGGATGCATTTCCGACTCCGTATGTACTCGATGCCACGAAATGTATCAGCTATTTGACAATTGAACACCGCGGTTCTATTCCCGACGAGCTGAAACAAAAAATGGGCGATTGGGTTTTCGGTTGTGACATTTGTCAGGATGTCTGCCCTTGGAACCGCCGCGGACCACAACAAAGCGAACCCGCTTTTGTTGCCAATGAACGACTAAATTGTCTCGACATTGAACAACTATTTCAATCAACCGAGGATTCATTCCGTGCAACCTATCGGCACACGCCGCTCTGGAGAACGAAACGAGATGGACTGCTGCGGAATGCTGCGATTGCTCTTGGGAACCAACTTGCGATAGATCATTTAGACATCTTAAAGGATGCATTGCAAGTTGAATCCCCAACCGTACAAGACGCTTGTCGCTGGGCCATCGCTAAAATAGAATCTGCAATAACATAACTTCATTTCCTATAAAGAAAACCTGTCGTTTGGTTCAACTAAAACCACTGTCGCTCGATAACATCGCAATTGGATTCCCCGTAGTCCAAGCTGCGCTCTCGGGATACAGCGACTGGCCAATGCGATTGATCGCTCGCCGTCACGGAGCGACCTATGGAATCTGCGAGGTAATGCTGGATAAGTTTCTCGTTGACCTCAATCCTCGGCGTCAGAAAAACAAACATTACCTGTATATGACTGATGAAGAGCGCCCGGTGGGCGGGCAACTCATGGGCAGCGAACCCGAACAGTTTGCAGCGGGTGCCGTTAAATTAGTCGAGGCTGGATTCGACGTTATCGATATCAATTTTGGTTGTCCTGTCAAAAAGGTTTTGGGACGCTGTCGCGGCGGGTTTCACCTCAGTCAACCGGACGTAGCCCTCGATATCATCCAACGTACTCGAAAAGCCGTGCCGTCGCCCATTCCAGTCACTGTCAAAATGCGGCGAGGGCTCGATGACACGGACGACAGTCGCGATCACTTTTTCAAGATCATTGAAGGTGCATTTGATATCGGCGTTGCGGCAGTCACGGTTCACGGACGCACAGTGAAGCAACGCTATAATGGACCTAGTCGTTGGGAATTTCTAACGGAAGTCAAACAACGATTTCCAGATCGCGTAATCCTAGGAAGTGGCGATCTTTTTGAAGCTCGCGATTGCCTCGACATGATTGCCCAAACGGGAGTGGATGGAGTGACGGTGGCGCGGGGGTGTATTGGGAACCCCTGGATTTTCCAACAAACAAAAGTACTAGCTAAGACGGGCGCTTTACCGCCGCCGCCATCTCTATTTGAACAGCGAACCATCATCACCAAGCATTTCGACCTAGCGGCCCAACTCTACGGTGAGGATAGAACAGCGATGGTCATGCGCAAGTCCTGCATTAAATATTCCGCATTACACCCCGAGCATAGCTTGGTCCGCGCCGATTTCACCAAGATTAAGAGTCGCGAAGATTTACAAAAAGTGCTGAGCGATTGGTATGCTGAGGACCTTGATGGGTGCTATCTGCCTCGCTCTATTCACGGCTGAACACCATTGGCAACCCTAGGATGTACTAACTGAGCGACTGTTGTGACGAATAGTCGGTTTATATCAAACAGTTTTGAGTTCTAGCAGGGCGAAATGATATTGCGGACGTTCAATTCTGACATTTCACGTTAGAATAAATCGGGTAATTAACTCGTACTTGTTACTTTATGAAGGCTGTAGCTGTTGATGAGGGATGCACCAATATTGATCACCGGTGGGGCAGGGTTCATAGGCAATTGCTTGGCAAAGCAACTCGTGCTAAACGCCGCGCAAAACGTTATCGTACTCGATAAATTAACCTACGCCGGCAACCTCGATTCATTACAAGAAATCGAAAACCACGAACTTTACAGCTTCATCGCAGGAGATATTGCCGATTCAGATTTGGTTGCGGATATCTTAGTTCAACACAACCCACAGGGAATCATCAACCTTGCTGCTGAGTCGCACGTCGATCGCAGCATTGATGGTCCAGCTGAATTCGTACAAACCAATGTCGTTGGCACCTGTAATCTATTGGATAGTTGTTTTAAATATTGGCGTAACCAGACAACTGAAGCCCAAGCACATTTTCGGTTTCTGCACGTCTCAACCGATGAAGTGTATGGATCGCTCGGTCCCACTGGCCTCTTTTGTGAAACCACTGCTTACCAACCAAATTCACCGTATGCGGCATCTAAGGCAGCAGCCGACCATTTCGTACGCGCATACCACCACACATTTGGTCTGCCTGTCCTGACAACCAATTGTTCAAACAATTATGGTCCGTTTCAGTTCCCCGAAAAATTAATTCCGCTGATGATTTCCAAAACACTGCAGCGTGAATCGCTGCCAATTTATGGTGACGGATCCAACGTCCGAGATTGGTTGCACGTCGCAGATCATTGCAATGCTCTGCGAACAGTATTTAACCTCGGCGAACCTGGACGAGTCTATAACATTGGCGGCAATAGTGAGCGAACAAATTTAGAAATCGTACACGCCATTTGCGATATCGTCGACAAATTAAATAATCACGACCACAGTAGTCGTGAACTAATTACGTTCGTTACCGATCGGCCCGGACATGACCAACGTTACGCCATTGACTGCTCGCGGTTAAGTACTGAATTGGACTGGCAACCGAAATTCCAATTCGAATCTGGCTTGGAGCAGACTATCGACTGGTATCTACAGAACTCGCAATGGACAAAACGGGTAATGGATGGAAGTTACCGTGGACAACGACTCGGCAAACAACAGTAAATATCATTAAGCCACTGTCCGTTTCGACGGCTAAAACAAATAACACAAACCACGCAACAGATGAAGTAGTAAAGCTATGACCGAATCACATTTCAAAAAAGGCATCATTCTCGCTGGCGGTAGCGGGTCACGTCTGTATCCCTTAACGCGAGTTATCTCCAAACAATTGCTGCCAATTTACGACAAACCGATGATCTACTATCCGTTGTCTACGTTGCTGCTAGCAGGAATACGAGATTTACTTATTATCTCCTCACCGCGGGACATACCAAGTTTTGAGAGTTTACTTGGCGACGGTAGTCAGCTTGGAATTAGTATTTCCTATGCCGTACAGGAAAAACCCGAAGGATTAGCTCAATCGTTCGTCGTTGGTCGCGAATTCATTGGCAACGACCACGTGGCACTCGTTCTAGGTGACAACATATTTTATGGTCAGGGTTTCCGAGATATACTCCGTTCCGCTTGCCAACGCGGTACAGGCGCTACCGTATTCGGTTATCCGGTAAGCGACCCGCAACGCTACGGCGTCGTAACATTCGATGAAACAGGGAACCCCTCAGAACTTATTGAAAAACCAGAGCAGCCTGTTTCCAATTACGCCGTTCCAGGACTATATTTTTATGACAACCAAGTCGTAGACATTGCAACTAATCTTCAGCCTTCCGCTCGAGGCGAATATGAAATCACCGACGTCAACAAAGAATATTTACGCCGAGGTCAATTACATGTTGACCGATTTACTCGTGGCTTTGCCTGGCTAGATACTGGAACACACGAATCGTTGATTCAAGCAGGAAATTTCGTACAGACTATTGAGCAACGTCAAGGCTTAAAGATCGCTTGTATCGAGGAAATAGCTTACAACGCAGGCTACATCAATGCAGACCAATTGAATCGTCTAGCACAGGACATCGGCAACGAGTACGGGCAATATCTACGAGACCTTATCGACTAAGGCCGGCCTCGTCAAATCATGGCAATAACACGCCACCATTTGCCACAAACTAGAATCGATTCGCCGTAAATCCACCATCGACATAGAATTCGGCACCTGTGATGAAGCTCGCGGCATTACGCGAACACAGCAGCAGCGCCGCACCGACAAGTTCTTGCGGTTCGCCAAAGCGATCCATCGGTGTCTGATCCATAATCTTTTCAACTCGCTCAGGTCTTAAAATCTTTCGATTTTGCGCCGCCGGAAAAAATCCGGGGCACAACACGTTGACTCGCACACCGAGCGTCGCATATTCTCGCGCGACATTTTTGGTCAAATTCACAACCGCCGCTTTAGATGCTGAGTAAGCAAATACGCCGGACAAAGGCAGGTGGGCAGTCACGCTACCAATATTGAGAATTGATCCGCCGCCGGATTGCTCACGCATCACGGCTGCAAAGATCTGGCAACCATATTGTGTAGCGCGTAAATTTCCAGCCATAATTCGGTCCCATTCATCACCCTCTATCTCTTCAAAAGGTGTGGCGGCATTCATACCAGCACAATTAATCAAAACATCAACTCGGCCATACTGCTCAATCACTTGCTGACACAACTGTTCAATGGAACTTTTCTCAAAAACATCCACAGCGATAAACTGCGCCTTACCGCCAGCTTGTTCGATTGCCGCAACTCTCTCCAACCCCTTTGTTTCATTACGACCGGAAACAACGACTTGGCCACCGGCTGCAGCGAATCCATCGCTCAAACCCCCGCCAAGTACGCCCGTACCGCCAATAACGACGATGACTTGATCCTGAAAACCAAATAATCCTTGTACATATTCTGCGGATCCCATGTTGTCGCTTTCTATAGTTATTACAACTTCGGTTATTTTGTATCTAGTGGTTCTATCTCAAATTAAAAAACAAGTTCTTGCTTGAATTAATCTTGCGGGTCACGTCGCCACTGCAACCATTGAGCATGAAACGACCCTTCGCGGTCCGTACGCTCATAGGTATGTGCACCGAAATAATCGCGTTGAGCTTGCAAAAGATTGGCTGGCAAACTTCCTCGGCGGTAGCTGTCATAATACGCCAAGGCCGCACTAAACGCGGGAACGGGTATGCCCAATTCTGTGGCCAGCACAATCACTCGCCGCCAGCCAGCTTGAGCGTTATGCACGGCTTCGGTAAAGAACGGGTGCAGCAACAGATTTTCTAGATTCGCATCTTCGTCAAAGGCATCCTTGATGCGATCAAGGAATTGAGCGCGGATGATACAACCGCCACGCCACAGCAAAGCACAATCCCCATAATTCAACGGCCAATCATGTTCCGCAGCGGCGTACTGCAACTGCACAAAACCCTGAGCATAACTCACGATTTTTGAAGCATACAAAGCCTGTCGCACATCCTCAATCAAAGCGCTGCGTTGTTCGTCACTGACGTCAGTCCCCAAGTCACCCGTTACCGGTCCTTGTAAAACCGATTCCGCTCGTACACGAGCGTCCTTCTGGGCGGATAAACTGCGTGCGTAAACGGCTGTTGTCACCAACGTACTCGGGACACCTAAATCTAGTGCCAACTGGCTCATCCATTTACCCGTGCCCTTAGCCCCCGCTTTATCAAGTACTTTGTCGAGCAGTCTGCCATCTTCCAGATCGTCGTTGACGCTAAAAATATCGCGACTAATTTCGATCAAATAACTTTGTAAGTCGCCTCGGTTCCATTCAGTAAAGACATCGTAAAGTTGATCATTATCCAACCCACCCGCTTCTTTGAGCATATGGTAGGCTTCGCAAATCAACTGCATATCTCCATATTCAATCCCGTTGTGGACCATCTTGACGTAATGGCCAGCGCCTCGCGGGCCTACCCATTCGCAACACGGAATATCTTCGTTAGGGCCTACTTTTGCAGCGATCGCCTTAAAAATCGGTTCCACGAGTGGCCACGCTGATTCACTACCGCCGGGCATCATGCTCGGTCCCTTCAACGCTCCTTCTTCACCGCCGGATACTCCTGTGCCAATATACAACAGCCCTTTTTCCTCGACATATTTTGTGCGACGTTCCGTGTCAGTGAAATGCGTATTCCCACCATCAATGATGATGTCGCCTTCATCTAACAATTCCAGCAAGGAATCGATGATTGTGTCGACCGCTGGCCCGGCCTTAACAAGCATCATGACTTTACGAGGAGTACTAAGGTTCGCAACCAGCTCTTCTAGGCTATGGCAACCAATAAAATTCTTGCCAGCCGCACGGCCTTGAATTAGGTTGTCGACTTTATCGATAGTACGATTGAAAACTGCCATGCGGTAACCACGGCTCTCAACGTTTAATGCCAAGTTCTCGCCCATCACTGCTAGGCCGATCAGGCCAAAATCTGCTTTTTCTTCCGACATCTTTTTTTCACATTTCCTGTTTAGTGGTTATTTTCATTAGACCGCGTCATACGTCTGCCAAGCGAGCCATCATTCAGCATTTACTGGCCACGGTGGATCAACCGGTAAAAATGAATCGAATTCATCCAATAATGCTTGCTGATACTCACCGGCAAATTCACCCGTCAAAAACTTAGCAACTCCTTCATCAAAGAACCGCTGCCAACTCGCTTCTTCCGCGCCAGGGTTAATCGGATAGAACAAGCAATCATTAGCAACGGCCGCATTATAGTCGCCTGGGGCATCACCAATCATCAAAGAATAATCCGGTGCGTATTTGGCGGCATTGGTTAATGTCTCTTTTTTATTACCAGATTCTTGCCCACAAATTTCAGTAACAAATTGCACTAGTCCGTGCTCACTCCACTCCGACTTCAAAGCTTCGTTGGGGGTCGCCGACACTACGAGCATATCGCATTGGGGATGTAGTTTTTCTAGGCACTCGCGTACTAAAGGGAAGGGCGGTACGCCATGTACCATTTCCGCAACCGTATCGTTGACGGCCACAGACCACTTTAGAGCCGTTACCAGATCAGGGTCAGGATTTTCGCTGCCTTCCAATAAGGCTTCGAGCGCTGGGTTACCAAGTTTGGTTTCTTCCTCGATCCACCGCGCTAATCCCGGCGGAATTTCGATGGTCACGCCTCGGGCTGCGACTTCCGGTCTTTTCTGTAACCACTGAAGCGATTCGACCAACGCGGGAAACCGATTAATCCCGCGGCTCTTGGAATACAAGTTCACAAACTCTGCCGCTTCGCGAGCATATTTACTGATTGCCTGCAAGTTATAGTATTGAATCGTGTGGTGAATGAAGCATTCTTTGTGTTTGAGTTCCATTGTGTCAAATGCACAACCGTCTGAATCAATACCAACAAAGAACTCTTTGGTGCGTTCTAATTCGTACATAATTTCTTAATCTAACCTGCGGGTCTAAATAGTTAATAAGTTAATTGATTTAGGGCGGTCCCAACTCACCGTTTAGCCTGCGGTTCATAGGGGGCTAATTGTTGCGTCGCAAATATCGGGTCTAGTTGCGTCAAACGTTGACGGCCTTGAATCATTGGCAACTTGACCATCGAATCGCCGAGCAGGGGTTGAGCATATTTAATGAACGCATCCGTCACATCGTTGCCGCAATCGGTAATCCACTCAGTGGGAAAGGTGCGTTCACTATTAGCAACTTCGCTCAACGGCACTTTGTCGTAATACACGGAGTATTCGTCACCGGGGTTTCGTAAAATGGTCGCCATATTGCCGCTATCACCAGCCGCTGCCAATGTGCAAGCTTTTTGGCCAGCAAGATAGGCTTCTGCTAGATCGACTGTCGAAGCGTAGGCCATACTATGACGTTGGTCGGTGCCGGGCACGTTACACCGTGCTGCGCCATGAGCGGCGAGTCCGTTTGCATTCAGGTAGTTGACGATCAATTGAGCAACCGTTGTTTGGCTGGAGCTAAAACTGGTGTGTCCAAAACCATCTTTCACTTCGCCCAAGTCACCAACATCAAACCCTTCGCTGACGACTACAATACAACGACCATCCTGTTTCAGCTGATCATTGACATTGTCCGCTAACTGAGAAAGCGAGCAGGGGCTTTCGGCCAAGTATATTTGTAATGGCATTTCGCGATTGGGATCAGCAAGTCGAGCGGCAGCAGGGATATAGCCAATTTTACGTCCCATCGCTTGCAGAACTAGAACTGGATCAGCTGGACAAGAGCCCCGATTTTCCTCGTTGGCATTTTGAACTGCGTGCATCCAATATTTTGCCGTCGACCCATAGCCAGGCGTGTGGTCGATCAGCTTGTATTCGTTATCACCAACGTCGTTATCAATGGTCTTGGGACCACCGATACCCACTAGATCAAGACCGCGTTGTTGCCCCAAACTGGCGATTTTATTGGCTGTATCCATCGAATCGTTGCCACCGATGTAGATAAAGTAGCCAACATCGTGAGCCTTTAACACTTCGATCACACGATCGAAATCCTCGTCCTGGCCATCCTTTAACTTGTATCGACAGGTACCAATAGATCCCGCGGCAGGTGTAAATTCCAACAATTCGATTTCTTCATGCGATTGAGCAGAGAGGTCCCACAGTTCTTCTTTGAGGACACCTTCAATTCCATGACGCGCACCATAGACAGTACCGATTTCGTCAAGATTACGAGCCGTTTCGATAATTCCCCGCAGGGTGTTATTGATGACCGGGCTAGGACCGCCGCTTTGAGCAATCACTAGATTCTTTGCTGTGGCCATAGTCTATTTTACTCCGTTCTTCCCAATTGAAAGACCACATTTTAACGCTCGACAACCAATCTGACAATCCGCCATCGCTGTGTCGCGCTACCGCCGGATGAAGCAATTGCCAAGTGTTGCTACCAAGGATTTAAGACGCTTGATAAACGATTCGGCCACCGTTGACAGTCGTGTGCACTTCAAATTTACCGTTGCTGATCTGAAAGAAAACCAAATCGACGGGCGAATCGACTTCCCACGGGGCAACCTCATGTTTGATTATATTAGCCGGTGCGATGCTTGCCATATGAATCGCCGTCTCCATGTCTAATCCTGCCTGTTCTAGCAAGGTGACGATACCCGCACCAATTGGGAGCGCGGCTCCCGCTAGTAATTGGCTTTGCCCCGGCACGACCAATCGCCCGTTTTCGAGAATTTCAACATTCCCCAGTCCTGTCGATGTGTATTTCCCAGGCGGCATTCCGCCCATTCCTGTAATATCACTTACCAATACACAACGTTCTGGTGATTTTGCTCGTATGATCGACTTGATTACAGAGGTGGGTAAATGGTGACCATCGGCGATCAGGCTGCAAGTCAGTTCATCCGCCGCGATTTGATCCCAGATATAGTTCGGATGTCGACGAATTGTTCCATGTGCTCCGTTGCCTAGGTGCGTAGACATGCTTGCCCCCGCGTCGATGGCTGCCTCTATTTGGTCTGACGACGCGGCTGTGTGCCCGATAGCGACCACTACGCCGCTGTCAACAACTCGCTGGATAAATTTCCCCACATCTGGGAATTCCGGGGATAAAGTCAAAATCCCAATCTTGCCTTCCGCGGCACTCTGAAGTTTTTGATACTCGTCCCAGCATGGCGGTCTGACATGTTCCAAGGGATGCGCGCCGCGAGGCCCGTCTTCACCCGAAATATATGGCCCTTCTAAATGTAAGATTGTGCAGCGATCGCCAATGTCATCATGCTCGTCGATAGCCCGAGCGACGGTTGCCATGCTATGCCGCAACAACTCGAACGACTGAGTCGTAAATGTTGGGCAGAACTGAGTGACGCCATCACGATCCATCGCCAAACAAATCTGTAAGACCTTTTCGGTAGATAATTCCGGGTCGTTGAACTCTTGGCCGCCGTAACCATTTACTTGTAAATCAACTAAGCCTGGGGCTATGACCAGCAGGTTCTCTGAACTCGATTCGAGCGGAGATATGTCACAAATGACTCCGTCGTCGAAGGAGACAAGAATTGGGGCGGCGGTGTTGTAGTGCCGAGCTTGGATTGAACTTAAAGTCATCAGAGAGGATTCTATAAGCGGTGTCTAAGCGTAAAAAGGCGCCGCCGGGATTCGAACCCGGGATGGAGGATTTGCAATCCACTGCCTTAGCCACTTGGCCACGGCGCCGTGTATCAGGGCTTTCGATGCCCTCAAGAATACCATCCTAATTACCGTAGTCTACTTTGAAAAGGCGCGGAACGTAAAAACGAACTTTAGTAGCTATCTGCGGAGTAATCGGTACAGTTTGCCCATCTAGAACATAACGCACGTTGACGGCAATAGTGATGCCTAGAGGGCCTACGTAACGATTTATATAGAGAAGTGGTATCGGTGCTCCAATTTACCAACCGTTGGCCACTACGCTCGCTACAAATAGTCCCGTGGAAGGATTCCCCAACATGTCTATAAAATCACTGATTCAAAGCATTACCGGGCAAGCAAAACTTAATAGGCTCGCTGAAAACCTCGCTCATGCATGTTCGACTGTTGTCTGGCAAAAAGTTGAATCTCGCATCGATACGATGACGCATTCACAGGCTCGCGGATATGTCCGAGTCAAGGCCGGACGGACCGTACGACTGATCCTTAGCGACACATTGCGTCGCAATCTCATCCCTCCTCGCCATCAAACCAAGGTCCTTGAACTGACCATGGATGCAATTGTAGAGCAGGCACTCTTGAAATACCGTGGCCAACAACCCCTGGCACTAGGTCTCCAACGCGCTGCGTAGGCCTAACAAGGACTCCCAATCAAAGGGAGACTTCGGTCTCCCTTTTTTGCTGCGCGCACTATCATATTTCCGTCGAATCCGACCGAAATCTAGGCTGAGCCTGACGTATTGGCGGAATCATGAACTTTTGCCTACCGAAAAGGAATCACTGATACCCCGACTACCGATCTAATGGTTAGAATTAACGCTGCTACATACCTGTTTCACTTCACGTACACCCAACAGAAACACTAAACATGTCCAAACCTACCGATATCTGTATCAAACAAATCACGACCAGTTTTACCGAAATAGAATATCGTACGCCAATCAAATTCGGGGGACGCGTAGTAGCCAATGCGACCTTGTTCAATGTCGACGTGGATGTCGAAACCAATGATGGACACCGTGCGACAGGTTTTGGCTCCATGCCGTTGGGAAATGCTTGGGGTTGGCCATCACAAGTTGAACCGGGTGAACGGACATTGAATGCCATGATCGCACTCGGAAAACAAGCGGCGCTATTAACTGCGCAATACAACGGCGCGGCGCACCCGATAGAGATCATGCATGATCTACAACCATTATTCACCGGTGCAGCAAATGAACTAGTGCAATCCATGGAACTTCTTGAGCCAATGCCCAAACTTGCCCAACTTGTGTCCACGAGCCCAATTGATGCGGCTGTAAATGATGCTTACGGAAAAGCGCTGTCGCTAAACTCGTACAACCTTCTTGGGCCCGAGTTTATGAGTCGCGACCTCGGGCAGTTTCTCGATGGAGATATGTCGGGGCTATTTCTAGATCAATTCACGCTACGACAACCCAAGGAACACATGCCGCTTTACCACCTCGTGGGTGCCCTAGATCCACTTACAGACGAAGATATATCGACACCGCTCAACGATGGAGTACCTGAGACTCTCGGCGACTGGATAACTGCCGACGGACTTACCCATTTGAAAATTAAGCTTGCCGGAGACGACCTCCAATGGGATGTACAGCGAGTCATTGACATTGATCGTGTCTCTACAGCAGCACAAAACTCTCGCGGTTGCCAACAATGGTGCTACTCGACGGACTTCAACGAGAAGTGCAAAGACGTTCAATACGTGCTCGACTTCTTAGCTGAGATCCAAGCACGCGCCCCTCAAGCATTTGATCGAATCCAATATATCGAACAACCCACTCATCGTGACTTAAAGAATCACCCAAGCAGCGGCATGCACCGAGCGGCAGAAATCAAACCTGTTGTTATCGACGAATCGCTTATTGATTTTGAATCGTTATTACTCGCGCGTGAACAAGGCTATTCCGGCGTTGCACTCAAAGCCTGCAAAGGACACGGCGAAGCGCTTATTATGGGAGCGGCCGCTCAGCACTATGATCTATTTTTGTGCGTTCAAGACCTAACGTGTGTTGGTGCATCGTTTTTGCATTCCGCAAGCTTAGCCGCTCGGATTCCCACAATCATGGCTATCGAAGGAAATGGACGACAGTATTGCCCATTTGGAAATGAACCTTGGGATGTTAAATTCCCTTCCATGTTCGATATTAGCGACGGCACCGTCGGCACACACTGCTTAACTGGCCCTGGATTAGGATACTAGAACCCACTGCGGAGCCATTTGTTCGTAACGACCTTACACGATTCCCTGTCGTACTGCCCACACCGCCGCTTGAGTTCGATCGCTAACTCCAATTTTTCTCAAGATGTGTTGGACATGCTCTTTGACAGTTTCATAACTGATCCCTAAGGACATCGCAATCTCCTTATTGGTCAACCCTTCAGCGAGTTGCTCTAGCACCTCGCTTTCACGGTGAGTCAGCGGGACGTCTACGTCGGCAGCGATACGAGGAGTTGCGAGTGCTCCAGCGACACGTCGCAGTGCTTCCCGAGTCCACGAGTTTCCGCCTTTATAGGCACTCACGATTGCTTCAATGATCTGTTCGCGGTCAAGACTCTTCGATAAATAGCCTGAGGCGCCTAAGGCAACCGCCCGAGCAACATATGTCGGATTATCATATGTGGAAAGCATCAAGACGGGGATTTTAGGATATTCAACCTTTGCTCGTCCGAGAGCGGTCAGGCCATCACCGCTTTCCATACGTACATCAAGCAATATTACATCAGGGTGGTATTGCGCAATTCCTTCTAGAATATTCTCGCCCGAATTAGATTCTGCTATTAGCTGTATTTCCGTACCCCGAATCATACGTACCATCCCGCTACGCACAATTTCATGGTCGTCAATCACCATCAATCGAATCATCTCTGCCCCTCTGCAGTAGGGTTACCAACTAGCTCTCCAGTACCCCCCTATTATTACGCACTGAGCTCCCGATTACTACAGCTCAGAAGAAAAAGCCCATGACCACAATGGGCCATGGGCTCTTATGAGACACGTCCAATCCCCCAACCAGACGAACTCAAACTTCAAATGTATCTCTTAACGATTGACCGTGTCACTTATTCGTACCGATACGGGTACAACTGAACGTCGCGGTAGGAAGCTATCGGGGTTAACCAAGGTTTTATAGGATGAATCTCGACTCGCTGACTTGTCCTGTTCGTCAATCGCATTCGGGGCATCCGGTATTTCCTTGGGAGCAAGCGTCGGGATTTGTTGCACTCCAGGGACGTCAGGGCGGTCGGTCTGCAAACTTGGTAACTCGGATGCAATCGTCTCATCAGGATCTAATCCGTTTTCATCCAAGGCTGGTTTAGTATCTTTCGTTTCCGCGGGCTCAACGTTTTCTTTAGTTTCCTTAATTCCAGTTCCCACTGCAAAGGGATTGCTAAACTGTGGAATACCTAGGTCTTCAAGCCCTAATAATGCGATGATACTGCGGGGTTCTTTGGCAACTGCACTTTGCTTGTCTTCAATGGAATTCGGGGCCGACTCCTTGCTCTCTTCTTGCAATTCATCTGGAGCCGCTGCTGGATTTTTTACGTCTTCTTCAACCGACGGCGCGGTGTCTATACCGAAGATTGAGTTGATATCGGCGAGCATTATTTTCGGAAATTGAATTCCATCTAATGATCCGATCGTCGGCATATGAACAGGCGCTGCGGTCGACCTATTCGCATAACGAGGTGTAAATCGTCCCGGATGTTTCATTTTGGAATCATATTTAGAAACGTGTGGCGAAGCGGCGGAAGTGGAAGCCGAAGACAACTCGTTCCCGATACTACTAAATGCCGATTCTATATCACCAAAAAGATCTACTTTCGAAATCTCAATGGTCGGTAACAGCGTGTCAAATGACGGTATGTCCGGTAAATCCGACTTCGCATGGTTTGTGGAACCAGCAGGAGACCCGTGTCCGCGATTACTCTGCGTTTGTCTGAATTCTGAGTTTTGGTTAGATGGTGGTAAATCCGCGTTCGCTTGGTCTACCGATCCGGCAGAAGGCCGCGGCTCGCGATTGCTTTGTGTTTGCCTGAATTTTGAAGTGTGATTATTGGTTGGACTAATGTCAGATGGGCTCTTAGCAGCAATCGACAATTCATCTCCAATGGCATTAAACGCTGTATCAATATCGGCAATAATGTTAAATTTGGGAAACGTCAGAGTTGTCAAAATGGAATCCAAGCCGTTCTTTTCAGGTTTCGCCTGTGTTATCTCTTCGACTGGCTCAACGATTGCCGGTATTGGCGTAACTTCTTTTGGCGGTTCCGGCTTTGGCGTAACTATTTTTGGCGGTTCCGGTATTGGCGTAACTACCTTCGGCGCTATAACTTTTGGCGTTACTATTTCCGCCGGCGCTGGTTTTACTTCGGTCTCGACAAGTTGTTTGGGCTCATCTTTTTTTGGCCGTAAATCATTGTTGTACAATTTAGCTATATTGCGTTGATCTGCGGTCTTACGACGTATGCTCAACGTCGAATCAGACGTATCGTCAGTTAACAAGATGCGCACTGGTTTTGGGACCTTAGTTTCCGTAGTTTGGGCCGTTGCAAAACCGAAAACGCAAGCGCTCAACAGTATCCCGCTAAGGGCCAACCCACAACTAAGGCGTTTTCCCAATGATAAAGTTATTTTTTTTGTACCCATGACAATCAATTCCCCCCAAAAAAATCTTGAGACTACGGTCTCTACATTTCGCAATTAATGTTTGGCACCCATAGAGGCGCGTATTGCGAAACATTTCCATCTACCTTTAGAATTCGGTATTATCGATTATGAATCTGAAACGGCTTTTAACGATTTTAACGAAAAAACCGGTTAACTTACCGCCCATTAGAGAGGATGAGAATGCTCTGTTAGTGTCCGTAATATTGCTTGAACCACTCACAAAACCGCGCTACGCCATCCTCAATCGATACCTCAGCCTGCCAATCTACAGCTTCCTGTAGCGACTGAACATTCGCTTCGGTCCGTGGCACGTCGCCCGGCTGCAACGGCAGTAGCTCTTTTGGTACGGTTTTGCCAAGGCAATTCTCTAGAATTTGCACGAACCGTTTCAACTCCACAGCTTCGGCTCCACCAACGTTGAAAATCTGAAATGGAGCTTCGCTACTCGCGGGATCGGGGGTTTTTCCGTCCCAGTCAGAATTTACTTGGGCGGGCGCTTCAATCAACCGCACCATCGATTCCACCACATCATCAACATAAGTGAATGACCGTATCATATTGCCATGGTTAAACAACTTAATGGTCTCGCCATTACAAATCGCATTCGCAAAGAGACTCAGCGCCATATCCGGTCTGCCCCAGGGGCCATATACCGTGAAGAACCGTAAACCGGTTGTCGGTAAGTCATACAGATGGCTGTATGCGTGCGCCAACAATTCATTGGACTTCTTAGTCGCACCATACAGGCTCAGTGGATGTTCAGTAGATTCCGTGGCCGTAAAGGGCAGGGCAGTATTAGCGCCATAAACGCTGCTACTCGATGCATAGATCAAATTCCCAACCGAATGTTGGCGGCAACCTTCAAGCACGTTAGCAAATCCAACGACATTTGAATCAATATAGGCAGCAGGGTTTTCCATCGAGTAGCGAACCCCAGCTTGAGCCGCTAGATTAATGACGACATCAAATTGGACCCGCTCAAACACATTCGCCATTGCGCCGCGGTCTGCAATATCTAGCATGCAAAACTCAAAACTCTCTTGCTGCTGCAAGCATTCCAACCGAGCCTGCTTCAAAGCGACATCATAGTAGTCACTCAAGTTATCGACGCCTACTAATATATGTCCATCAAGCAACAGACGTTGGCTGGCATGATAACCAATAAATCCCGCTGCTCCGGTCACCAATATTTTCATTGCTAGCTGCTTTCTGCTCGATACATCCACAAATCGCATACGCAAATTACGTCTGTTTATGCGTATATCCGATTTAAAATAGCGTGTAAATAAACGGTGCCGCGCCGCTTCCTGCCGAAATCGCAAGTAGTGCTATTAGCAACAAGGAAAGAATAATGGGCGTCAACCACCATTTTTTATTGTATTTCAAGAAGTCCCAGAATTCCCTAACAATACCCACCTGCTTACCACTCGCTATTTGCTGAAAGTCCGACGCGGCAGTGCTGGCATCACTGTCTACGGAATTATCTTGGAGGTCTTCTTTGTTTTCATTTGTCATAGTCTAACACCACTTAGAATTGTCTAAAATACTGTTGGGTTCCAACCACTTCTCGTCGTTCAGTCCAATAACTCTCGGCATCTAAATCCCATCGTTGTTGCAACAGATCTTTTTTGAAAACCTTCAACATCAAACCGATGGGACATAAACAGCCATAATAGATCGTTCGCAATAACAACCAACCAACGACGATACCGATGGGGTAGGTAACAACCATCGCTGCCACAAATGGAAATTTTAGCATTTCCGGGCGTAACCAACCCACGAGAACAATCACAATAGCAACTACCTCGATCGTCACTGCGGCTTCGAAATACCCATTCAACATTACGTTAAAGCCAATGATAATTGCAAACAACGGAGTCCATACGCGGCCAAATGATTTCAATTGGGCCAACGGTGGATTGATATTTAGTTTAATGAGTGACATATAAATAAACCTCTGTCGCCTTCGTCTTTGGCGACGACTAATCGAGTGGAAACTGTCCTAGATATTCATCTACTTGGTGGCTCGTCACATCCGGTTGTTCCGATTTTTTCACCACGAATTGATCCATTACCAACACATCCATTTTGGTCGCCATAAAGCACCGATAGGCATCCTCTGGCGTTCGCACGATTGGTTCACCTCGAATATTAAAGCTTGTATTCACCACTAGGGGTGAATGCGAAAGCTGATAATATCGCTGTACCAACTCATGAAACAGTGGATTGGCATCTTTATCAATAGTTTGCACTCTCGCGGAGTTATCCACGTGCGTTATTGCCGGAACGCGGGAGCGAGCAATCAGTCGCCGATCGACTCCTTGCACTGCCAATTGTTCCGGCGTCAAATCCAATCGTTGTTTTTCCGCAATCGGTGCAACTAACAACATATACGGACTACTGACACCCCCCATCTCGAAATAATCATCTACGTGCTCATTCAACACCGCTGGAGCAAACGGCCGAAACGATTCTCGAAACTTAATTTTGAGGTTGATGTTCGCTTGCATTTCCGCACTACGAGCATCTCCCAAGATACTGCGGTTCCCCAATGAACGCGGTCCGAACTCCATCCGTCCCTGCATCCATCCAATAACCTGTTGCTCATCTAGCATTACGGCAACCGCATCACATAGTTCATGCTGTTGTTCCAAATAGTGGTAGGTAACGCCGGCGGAATCCAGGAACTCACGTACTGCGTGCTGATCATACTGCGGTCCGAGCAGGCTACCTTGTTGAGAATCCCCAACATCTGTTGTGCGTTGATTATCCAAAAGTTGGTACCAAATAAACTGCGCAACTCCTAACGCTCCTCCCGCGTCACCCGCAGCCGGCTGAATCCACACATTATCAAACGGCCCCTCTCTCAAAATCCTGCCGTTGCCAACACAGTTCAAGGCGACGCCGCCAGCCAAACATAGATTCTTTTTTCCAGTCGCTTCATACGCATGGCTAACCATGCGCAACATTATCATTTCGGTTACTTTCTGAATCGATGCGGCAATGTCCATGTACTGCTGATCCATCTCGGCCTCCGGAGCACGCACCGGTCGACGAAACAATCGCTGAAATTTTTCGTTGGTCATCGTCAAGCCTTGACAATAATTAAAGTAGGACATGTCAAGCCGAAAGGAGCCGTCTTCTTTCAAGTCAAGCAAATTCTCTAATATCAAATCAACGTATTTTGGTTCTCCATAGGGCGCTAGTCCCATCAACTTGTATTCGCCGGAATTCACTCGAAAACCACAATAGTAAGTGAACGCGGAATAGAGCAAACCAAGGGAATGTGGAAATCTCATTTCCTGCATCATCCGCACGCGATTTCCGGTTCCTTCGGCAATCGAAGCGGTCGCCCACTCACCAACTCCATCCATCGTAACGATGGCCGCCTCGTCAAATGGTGACGGGAAAAACGCACTAGCCGCATGGGATTCATGATGCTCAGTAAATACAATCCGTTTTCGATATTCCCCACCTAGCCCCGCGCGAATCTCTCGCGGCAAGTGTAGTTTCTGCTGCACCCACTGCGGCATCGCTTTGGCAAAAGACTTCACGCCAGACGGCGCGTAAGCCAAATACGTTTCCAGCAAGCGTTCAAATTTTAACAGCGGTTTTTCATAAAATCCGACATAGTCGACGTCAGCGGCCTGGATCTGCGCGGCATGCAAACAGTACTCTACCGCGTTTACCGGAAATCGCTCATCGTGTTTTTTCCGTGTGAATCGTTCTTCTTGCGCAGCAGCGACAATGTGACCGTCTACGATCAAGGCCGCAGCGGAATCATGATAAAAAGCGGAAATGCCAAGAATTGCTGTCATAAGATACCAACTAGGTTCAATATCGGCTAAATCAAAGTAGGCAGGCTATAAGAAGTCGCCTTGAGCTACTAACACACTGCAAATGACTTACCGGTCGTATCGATTAGACAACAGAGGGCTTGCTCGAAGTTGCCAAGAAACAAGGGCAACACGAAAAAGAGATGCTTTCGAGCTTGTTTGCTGGGTAGGTCGGCCAGCAGTAGAATCGCGTGCGAATTTATACTGCGAGCGGTTTCCTAAATATTCGATCGATCTTCTTCATCGATTCGTCGGAAATAGCAACGAACAAATGTTTACCGTCGCTCCACGTTCCTGCCGAAAACTTGCCAGAAAGCTGCATTTTTCTAAATTGTGTCGCACGATCAAGATTCCCACCCGATAGGATCAAAACCCACAACTTGCCGTTACGCGGTGAGGACAAATTCATCGCAATGCAATCATCGCTGCTGCGGATCGTTCGCCAGGAAACTACTTTTCCCTGCACTTGAGATTCTACGATCGACGTTGCGTACGGCGAATCATCTAAACGGGGATCCCACCCTTGCGTACGTTCCAACTCAACCAACCAAACTGGCACCATTTCTTCTAACCCAGCGTAGGTCAAACGCTGTTCTTGCGGCGGTACATTCCGAAACTGAGACAATGCGACCGCAAACACTAAACAAGCGGAGGTGCCCAACATTGCCCACATCAATCCCCTGCGTCGCGACTGCAACAACCGAGGCGCGTCATCCACATCCGTCGCAATGGCCATACGGGGAACTACTAAGTCAGCCGCCACTTCATCCGTTAATTCGCTATCCTCTGACAAACGCATATTACTCGATACTGCGATCGGATCCGCCTCGTGGATCCCCGCGACCAACCGACCCGCTAACTCTGTGGGGACGTCAATCTCGTCAAACACCTCGAGCAATTGCCGATCGATCTTTGACTGCCAAACCATATCGTCTAACAATTCAGGCTGCTCGCGCACCAGTTCTCGCAATTGCCCCAATTCCGGGGGCAATGCCTCGCCTTGGGAAAACTGCTGTTGCCATTGGTCATGCGTCAACAACTGAATTAAGTCTTTGGCTTTGATAGGTTCCATGTTTAAATTATTCCTCAGAATCAAATTTTTTTTGCGTAACGATCAGCTTTGATTTAAGCATTCGCTTCCCGCGTGACAATCGACTCATGACTGTTCCAAGTGGAATTTCTAACTGTTCCGCAATTTCTCGATAGGACATTTGTTGTTGATAATGCATGACTACCGCGATCCGAAATGTTTCAGGTATCGCATCAAGGGCGACCTGCAACCGCTGCGAGTCTACCTCGAGGTGGCGCGAACGGTCGGGTACGCGATTGTCTTCGACCTCAACATCGGTAAATACCCATTCTCGTTTTTTGCGAACTTCTTTCAAAAATGTAGTTCGCACTACAGTGAACAACCAACTACGTGCCTTCGCGGGATCTTTTACTTGACCAATCCGTTGAAAAGCAATTAGATATGCCTGTTGCAGAACGTCTTCTGCCATAGTTGCATTGCCGGTTAAGCGATAGCAAAAACGATACAACGACTTATGGTAATCGGCGATCAACTGCTCGATCCACACCCGTCGTTGTGCCTCGGACAATTCCTTTGGCTCAGCATCACGCGACACCGAATCCACTTGTGGTTCGATTTCACGAGGCACTTCGAGTAACGCATCGGAAATTTGCATCTCTTTAGAAGATTCCCTTTTGTCCATGACAACAGATATCCAATAGGTAGACCCGCGTGAACCGGTGTTTATTCCCATAAACCGCCGTTTCTTCTACGACATTCAATGTGTACTTATGAGCTTCGTTTAGGCCGCGGGACGTTGGATTGACCCGATTTCCCCCGTCGACGACGTTTTCGGTCAAACGAGGTTATTTCTACCTCATCGAGCGGTTTACCGATTTCTTCTTGCAATTGCATGATTCGATCCCGTAATGCCGCCGCATGTTCAAACTTCAAATCCTCAGCCGATTGCATCATCTCAACTTCAAGCTCGTTGACCAACTCTTGAGTAATATACACCGTTTCATCGGTCCGCCCGACCGCTGCATTGGCTGCGCGATGGGCCGATGCGTCGCCTTCAATCCCGTGGGAGATCGACTTTTGTATGGACCGTGGAGTAATATTATGTTCCTTGTTGTGCGCCTCTTGAATACCTCGGCGACGTACCGTTTCGGTAATCGCTTTATTCATAGAATTTGTCATCTTGTCAGCGTATAGAATAACTCGAGAATTAACATGGCGAGCAGCACGGCCCATCGTTTGAATTAACGATGTTTCGCTTCTCAGAAAACCTTCTTTGTCCGCATCAAGCACAGCCACGAGGGAGACTTCCGGTAAGTCCAACCCCTCGCGCAATAAGTTAACCCCAACCAATACGTCAAATTTCCCTTCACGTAGTTCCCGTAACAACTCCACTCGTTCAAAAGCATCGAGTTCCGAATGCAACCACCTCGCGCTCACACCTTGCTCAACTAAATATCCAGATAACTCTTCTGCCATTCGTTTGGTTAAGGTCGTGACGAGTACTCGCTCACCAATTTCTGCGCGTTTGCGAACTTCTTCTAACAAGTGAGGGACTTGACCGGTCGCCGGCACAACGTCGATCTCCGGGTCTAGCAACCCAGTCGGTCGAATAATCTGTTCAACCACTTCACCCTCTGTCTTTTCTAACTCGTAATCTCCGGGAGTCGCCGATACAAACACGACGTGCTTCCCTTTTTGTTCCCATTCTTCGAATCGCATTGGACGATTATCAAGTGCGCTAGGCAAACGGAAACCATGGTCTACCAAGGTAGTTTTACGACTTCGATCGCCCGCCCACATTGCGCGCACCTGCGACACCGATACATGTGACTCGTCGACAAACAGCAAGAAATCTTCAGGAAAAAAGTCGTACAGCGTATCAGGGGGTTCACCTTCAGCACGACCTGCTAAATGTCGACTGTAGTTCTCAACGCCGGAACAGTACCCAACTTCTTGCATTAACTCTAAATCATAGCGGGTGCGCGCATTTAATCGCTGGGCTTCCAGTAACTTGCCCTCTTTTTTAAAATGATCAAGTTGACCTTGTAGTTCTTTCCGAATCGCCTGAATCGCCTGCTCAACTCGAGCCTCAGACATCACGAAATGTTTAGCTGGATAAACAAACAATTGATCCAACCTGGTGATGGTCTCACCTGTAAGCGGATTAATGATCGACAGTTGGTCGATTTCATCACCCCAGAATTCGATACGAAAGGCGTATTCTTCATAAGAAGGCCACACCTCGACGCAATCTCCTCGAACACGAAATGTACTCCGCGAAAAATCGACGTCATTACGATCGTATTGAATATCGACTAACTTCATCAACATTTTGTCGCGATCAATTTCCATGCCTTTCGCTACAGAAACCATCATCTCTCGGTAGTCATCCGGAGAACCCAATCCATATATGCTCGATACACTAGCAACAATGATCACATCATCTCGGCTAACAAGCGAACTTGTTGAGGCTAGACGCAAACGGTCAATTTCCTCATTTATCGATGCGTCTTTTTCAATATAGATATCACGTTGCGGAATATATGCCTCAGGCTGATAGTAGTCGTAATAACTGACAAAATAATGAACGGCATTGTGCGGGAAAAACGACTTAAACTCAGAATATAATTGAGCGGCAAGGGTCTTGTTATGTGAAATAACAAGTGTTGGTTTCTTTATGCGTTCGATAACATTAGCCATCGTAAACGTCTTACCCGAACCTGTTACGCCCATCAGGGTTTGATGGCTTTGACCATTCTCCAAACCATGTACAAGTTTTTCAATCGCCGCGGGTTGGTCGCCCGCCGGTGAAAATGGACTTACTAATTGAAATTCTTGCCGTTGCACGCCTGGGAGTCTCCGTACATTGTGTACATAGATAAGCAGCCAACTTAAACAATTAGCCAATCGCACATTGTATCAAAAACAACGTGTATTTGGCACTATAGGAGAATCAAGCACGTATGGCCGCGTAGGCAGGCTAACCCGCATAGTTTAACCAACCAGAACATCACGCATTTTTGCTGGCCCCCTCGATGCAAAGCGTTTTAATATGCCGAAACCTATAGCATGTCAAATCCAAATGAACTTAGCGAGAACTCTCCTATTTCCGAGGCGGAACAACGGGAAAAGGTAGCTACGAGCCTGCTGGATAAACTCGACGCGCGGCAAGATCAAGTCATTTCTGACTTAGATGGACTCAATGACCAAATCGAAGATCTAATCAATTCTTGGCGCCAAGGCTCAACCGCCGACGAACTTGAACCCGGCGAAGATGCCATCGACGTACAGGTCGACGCTGCCTAGTCATTGGCGGCAGAAGTCCAATCGAGCGCTACATCGAGGCTTTTGGCTGAATGCGTAAGTGCTCCAACACTGATGCGATCAATCCCAGTTTCAGCGATTGCTCGAATCGTTTGATGCGTAACTCCACCAGATGCTTCAAGCTGAACGTCGGGAGCGACATCATTACGCATGGTTACGGCGCTGCGTAATTGGTCAGTACTCATATTATCCAGCAGAACAATATCAGGGTGGTGCGACAACGCAATCTGTAATTGTTCGACTGTATCGACTTCGACTTCGATGGGCATCGCAGCATCGATAGGATTCCCCGCGGTCACAACAGCCTGAATTAACTCCCGCGATTTCTCGATTGCATCACCAATCACATCACCATCGTCGCCACAGAGTGTCTCCGCACAGGCAGCCAAGTGATTATCCTTAATCAATATTGCGTCGTGCAAACCGTTGCGATGATTCACAGCTCCGCCGCAGCGCGTCGCATATTTCTCAAGTCGACGCCAACCTGGTGTTGTTTTACGAGTGTCATAAACGGCAACGCCAGTGCCTGCGAGTAATTTTACATATTCCGACGTTTGCGTCGCAATGCCGCATAACCGCCCCATGAAGTTCAATATAATTCGTTCGGCGGTAAGCAAATCAATTGCCAAGGCTGATATCGAAACAGCCGTCGTGCCGGCCTCAACCACATCACCATCGGCCACCAAAACATCCACTTCACTATCAATACCGATCTCGTCAAAAACTAACTCCGCAACCTTTACACCCGTCACGACACCCGTTTGACGAATCACAATATCAGCAGCACCTTGCTTATCTAAAGGTACGGTTGCCACCGTCGTCCAGTCATATTGATCCGCAATATCTTCTCGCACCGATAAACGCACTAACTGACGTAAATCATCAACTAACGCAGCAGACCATTCTTGTTGTGTAAACGTCGAACCCATATTCCTGTACCGTCCGTTATGTCATAGCAGCGACGACATTCATTTTACATCTAGTAGAATCTCGTACATAATTGCATTGCCCCAGATCGGGAGCCGTAAGAACTATTTGACATCAATTTCGGTAGATTAAGTAGGGGAGATTGCCTGACAGGCAAGACGCTATGTGCCAAGTAACCAATTGGTATGATGCCAACAACACCAAAATTATCATGGTCTGCGGTGTGATCGCGTTACTCGCATGTCTAAAACATGACATGCAATCTCAATCGCACCGCAACACGGTGATTCCTCGCAATTGGACATATCAAGTCAATTTAAACACTGCAACCACTCGCGAACTTGAAAACCTTCCTCAAATCGGCCCTGTGATGGCACAACGAATTGTGGAATTCCGTCGTCACTTACCCAATAAAAAGTTCTCTCGGATCAACCAACTACAACACATTCGTGGTATCGGCGATAAAACATTCAACACCATTGCCCCATTTCTGGTGCTCCCGCGACCGGAGTAGGAGTGCCCACTGGGATTTCAATTGAACAACTTGCAGGACGATCCCGACACTCAGTTATCACCGATGCAATACAACGCATTAAAGGTTCGTAAATAAATACGACCCTGCGAAACCGCTGGCGAAGCCGATAATGGTTCTTCGAGTTTGTTTTGAGCCAACAATTCGAATTCTTTCCCTGGCTTGCAAACTGAAACAACTCCGTTTCGCCCGCACAGATAGATCTTTCCATCTGCATAAATTGGCGATGCACGGTGGCGATCACGATCGGTCCGTTCTTCATAAAACTGCTCGCCTGATTCTTGATCTAACGCAATTAAATTACCGTTCTGCCTACACAGATAAACGATACCGTCCACCGCAAGTGGAC
Organism: uncultured Planctomycetaceae bacterium; assembly: GCA_963934735.1. Classification (GTDB taxonomy): domain Bacteria; phylum Planctomycetota; class Planctomycetia; order Pirellulales; family Pirellulaceae; genus UBA721. The sequence goes on along the minus strand of CAWVZW010000013.1, from coordinate 2,783 downwards.
TCGGAACATCCGGAGTGATATGAAATTGCCACTTAACAAATTCCTGCTTTCCGGTAATGTCTCCCTGTCCCGTTGGTTTTAAAGCAAGAGTAATTCCAGCCTTTGCAGACGGTACGACAATCAATCCGTTAACCGCTAACGGCGATGAAACGAACCTAAGTGTTGGGTCGTAACCCGCCGGAGGGTGCAAACCACCGCAGCGCCAAATCTCATGGCCATCTTTCAAGTCGTGGGCAACGATATAATCCGCTCCGTGCGTCAACAGAAAAGCCCGCTCTTTATCTCGATAAATCGTGGGGGACGCATAGGAATGCTCATTTTCGGCCCGAGCGCTGCTTGGACGCCCCGTTTCCCAGATTGTTTTACCCGTCGTCTTGTCTAACGCAACAACTCGTGCTTCTCGAGTCTGCGCGTTCCCGTCGCCGTGAATCAATTGCAAGAATATGCTGTCGCCGTCAAGAACAGGGGTCGAAGTCATACCAAACGCAATCTTGAATTTCCCAAATCTATCTTGAACATTGATGCTCCAGACCTCTTTACCACTGAAGTCAAAACAAGCTAATGCGCCGTTTGTGAAAAACACCCAAACATGTTTTCCATCGGTGCACGGAGAAGGGGAGGCTGCATTACCCTCGTCACCTCGTACAACTTTGTCACCTTGACTCACCTTGCGACGCCACAACTCTTTGCCTTGAGTATTGATTGACATCAACACTAAATCATCACCGACGACCGTCGTAACAAATATTTGATCACCCCAGATACAAGGCGTCGCTCCGCCAGGCCCAGGCAAGGCCAACCGCCATTTAATGTTTTCAGTAGGACTCCAAACCATTGGCAACTCGGTTTCCCCAGACACTCCGTCACCGTTGACGCCACGCCATTGGGGCCAGTTCTCGCCATAGGTAGCAATCACGGTACATAATACACAACAAACGACAAACGCTTGAAACCCATTGACTATCGATTTGTTACTAAAGCTAACCATTGCTGTTCTCCATCCTGTTAACATCACTTCGAAATTCACTATTAATCATATTCTTACATAATCACCTAGTGTGAAAGAAACCGTAACAGTCTCTCTAACTCTAAGCAAGTCTCTTTGTCCATTTCCCATTCGTACGGTTGTCGCCGACGGTCTGTAGAAAACAATCCTTTGCGTCGCATGATATATTTTTCCACGGCCAAGAATCCATCAAGTCCTGCCTGTAATTGCAGGCTGACCAAAGCACATAACGGAAACCAAGCCTGATAGGCTGCATCAACGTCGCCATTTTCCAGAGCTTTCCAAACGCTGATTACTTGCTCCAGAAATTCCATCCCCGGTATCGTACCTGCAATTCCTCGTGCATAACTGTCCATTAATGAAATACCACCGGATCCCTCAAAAATAGCCGCTTGTCCGTGAGTCGCATCACGTAGCGCCGACAACTTGGTCCCTAGCGGATTGGCCTCCGGCTTGAACATAATCCGCTCGGAACCGTATTTCTCAAAAAGAGAACAACTGACACTCAAAGGAATTTCGGCGCCAACATAACCCGAAGCGTCCTGCACAATCACCGGTACCGCTATCGCTTGGACAATCGCCGCAAAGTAATCTTCTAGTTCATCTGCCGGTAAAGCACTACTACTTGGCGGTATGGCCATCACCGCATCCGCGCCGTGATTCACTGCCGACTTAGCGAATTCAACTGCCTCGGTTTTGGATTCCGCTCCCACGCTCGCCACAAAACACTTATCACCTCGATCAAATTCTCCCAGCCATTGATGTAGTTGATTTCGTTCAGCAACGGTTAAACGCTGTAATTCGGATACCATGCCGGTACAGAATCCGTCAATTTGCAATTCCAGTGCCCACTGCATCTCACGCTCTAAACTAGCGTAGTCCATGGAATCGTCTGCTAAAAATGGTGTGTGCACAACTGGCACAACGCCCCTAATCTGTCCTATCATAGATATTAATCTGTCCCAATGATGACACGCGTGATTTAATTCCAGCTACCTTTATAACATTTACAAGCCGCTGCTCACATGAAAATAACAGCCGTCGAAGCAATCATCTGTAACGCCCGCATGCGAAATTGGATTTTCGTTAAGGTGACGACCGACCAACCGGGTCTCATTGGCTGGGGCGAAGCGACGCTCGAGTGGCATACCCGCAGCGTCGTAGGCGCTATTGAAGACATCGCTCCGCTGCTGATAGGCGAAGACCCTCGCCGGATTGAGCATCTGTGGCAACGTATGTTTCGTCAACACTTCTGGCACGGTAGCGGTATTACTCGCAGTACAGCCATATCTGGCATCGACATCGCACTGTGGGATATCGCAGGCAAGATTGCCGACATGCCATGCCATCAACTGTGGGGTGGACCAGTTCGAGATTGGATCCGTACCTATTGCCACCTCGGAGGCGGACGGATGGAAGACTTTTATGAAATCCCAGCCGCCGACGCGGAAAGATTTGGTGAGCTAGCCTCCGCGGCAGTCGAGCAGGGCTACACAGCCTTTAAGAGTATGGCCGTGCCGCCAACAGCACCGATTACTGGAACGAAACCAATCCGCCGTGCCGTCGCCGCCGTAACTGCGATGCGTGATGCTGTCGGGGACGATATTGACATTATGGTTGACTGCCATGCTCGGCCCTCACCAGCGATGGGGCTGCAATTCGCGACAGCACTCGATGACTTCGGGCTCTATTTCTTTGAAGAACCTTGCTGGCCCGAGCAAATCGACGGTCTGGTTCGTATCACTCAATCCACCACCACTCCCATTGCCACAGGCGA
>CAWVZW010000012.1:2500-60744 GCA_963934735.1 uncultured Planctomycetaceae bacterium | reverse complement strand
AAACCGTGATGGAGTGATCACGCCTGGCGAAGCTATGGAAACAACGAAAAGCGGGTATGTGCGAGGTGTAACTGCTCCTCGGTCGACTGCCGGTTCATCGCGTAATGATAACGGTGGTTCGAGCGATTCTAGCGGATCTAAAAGCCCGGCCACGACCGATGGTCCCGAAGAAAAGTTCATCAAATTCGCTGTTATGGGAATAGCTAAATATGATGAGAACAAGAACGGAACGCTTGACGGTGGTGAAGTAACCATAGCTACGCAAAAGAGTTCAATGATCAAGGCCTCTGCGGATTCAAACGGCGATGGAAAAATTACCCCAATAGAACTTGCCACAGCTTTATCAAAAAAATAGTTTTCGGTATGTGGTATTATTGTGCACCGCTGACTCGAACCGTAAACAAACAGAACTGCTAAGCTCTAACTTACTTGAAGTTGCGGCTTCGCAGTTTTTTTGTTGGTGAAGACACGGGCAGAGGGCGTGAGGAGAAATTTTTTAGAATTGGGCGACGATAGGGATCAACGTTAGTGCGCAGATTCCCATCAGGATTGCCAACGGTAATCCGCAGCGGAAATAGTCGTTCGCGCGGTAACCGCCAGGGCCCATGACCATGAGATTGGTTTGGTACCCGATTGGAGTGACGAACGAAAGCGAAGCGGCGATGGTAATGGTAAAGATAAATGGCCGGGCATTCCAGTCGCCGGTGGCGGCTATTTCGATAGCCAATGGTAATAGCATCGCAGCAACGGCGTTGTTGGAAATGGTCTCGGTTAACACCACCGTGAGAATATAGAGGGCGATGAGAATGGTCAAAGGGTGGTTTCCTGCAAACGTGAATACGCTGTTGGCAATCTCAGCAGCAGCCCCGCTTTCTTTGAGTGCTTTGCCTAATCCAAGTGCTGCTCCAATCGTGATTAACATCTGTAAATTGATGGAGGCGCGTGCATCGCTCATTTTTAGACAGCGAGTAAGCACCATCAGTATGGCTATGGTTAATGCGGCAACCGCTGGTGACGCTAATCCTAGTAACGACGTGTTCGCTGGACTAAATATACTTGCGATAATGAGCCACAGTAGCAGTGCGATTAACAGTAGCGATGCGGTCTTGGCTTTATTGTTTTGTCGTGGCTCGGAACCTTGCACGCTCGATACCATATAGAAATCAGAGCTGTGCTGATGCGTTTGTAAAAAGTCGGTTCCGGTTTGTAGTAGTAAAGTATCGCCAGCTTCGAGTGTCGTGTCACCGACCTTGCCAGTTAACCTCTCACCTGCGCGGTGTATGGCGACAACGGCAGCATCGTAACGTTGCCGAAACCGCGCTGCGCGTACCGTTGTAGCAAGTAGAGGGGATTTGCGCGACAGCACGACTTCTGTGAGGTGACGTTGTGGATGTTGTTCCGGGGAAAGTTCGGTGGACGGACTGAGGCCAGGGAATCGTTCGAGCTCGACGATCGTTTCAATGGCGCCGGTGAAGACGAGTTGGTCGCCACCGCGAAGTATGTTGTCCGGTGCAACGGGAGTGATGATGTGGTCGTCGCGGTCGATTTCGATCAAAAACAAACCTTCTAAGTGTCGTAGTCCTGCTTCTTCGATACTCTTGTTGATCAAGGGGCAGTTATCATCGACGTGCATTTCAACAAGATATTCTCGGCGTTGTTGTCCGAGTTGTTTGATGATTCCCGTGCGTTGAGGAAGTAGTTTCGGCATTATTGTGAGCATGTAGACAGCGCCAATTGCAGCACACGGAAGTCCGATCGCTGTTAACTCGAACATCGATAATGGTTGAACACCTTTGGCAAGAGAAGTCCCTTCCATTGCTAAATGTTGTAACTCTCCGTTGACGACTAACGTTGTGCTAGTACCTATAAGTGTGCAGATACCTCCGAGGATGGCCAGATAACTGACTGGCATCAGTAGTCGGGATGGTGAGATTCCGCGGCGACGGCACCACGATACAACCACGGGCATCATCATGGCAACCACTGCCGTGTTAAGTAGAAATGCGCTGGCGACTGTAGTAACAGCGGATAGACGGAAGATAGCTTGTTTTTCGGTGGTCGCCGTACCGAGGAGTTTATGACCGACCCAGTCCAGAACTCCCGTGATTCGTAGACCGGCAGTAATGGCTAACAATCCAGCAATCGTAAGAATGGCTACGTTGGAAAACCCAGAGAATGCCTGCTCGGGGGACAAAATCCCGCAGGCGGTAACAAACAAAAGACCACAAAGAAACAAGACATCGGTAGATGCCTTTTTTTGCATTTGTAAAAAGACAAAAATCAATACCGTTACGGTGAGGGTGAGGGTCGCTTGCCAAGAAAACATAGTAGACCAAATAACCATAGTTTTGTTGTCGGGTTAAAGAAGTAGAGGGTTAAATAGATATTAACTTGATTGCTTGAATGCTTGATTGATGCACAAGTAGGGCGGCAATCCTAATAGTCCTGCTGTGATTCGTATTTTCTAATAATATAAATAGTGTCAAATGTCGATTACATTGCTATAGAGAACATATTTTGGTTGAGTTTAGATTATTAGTCAACTAAGTTTATCATAATAGTGATGTTTATTTGTTATTTAGGATTTGTTGGGTGTTGCTGGTGGTCCCAGCGTCGCATTTATGGCCCGTTGTCGATCAGTTTTGGAGTTTCGCGGTCAATTTTGTGTATTAAAATCGGAATAACCGGAACAACCGGAACTTGTTTGACGTTTCATAGGCTAAATAATCGACTCTACTAGTTCTAGATATAGATAAAATTCGAACCATATAGATAAGAGGTGCCGGTATGACGTAGTATTTGCGTTTACTGGTACGCTTTAGCTCGAAAACAGTGAAACTTGGCAATAACGTACCATTACAACAAATGGTAGTGGTTTTTTCAGGTTGATCTGAATAGAATAAAGCAAGTCGTCGAAACCGGGGAACAGGTTTTGATGATCGACGGAATAGATGTAGTATTTTAATTGGAATCAGCGTTGGAGTAATCTACCATGTCCAAGCGCATTACACTAAATATAGTGATTTGCACCGTGACGATGTTTGTATTGTCACCTTTTGTATCAGCTGAAACAGCAAATTCTTCGAAGATGCATACTTACGATAAGGCATCTGGGGAATCGTTTTATGCGATGTCATTGTCACCTAACATTGAGCTGTCCACAGTAGAGGCTCATGATATTCTTGTGTTAGTGGACACATCTGCCAGTCAGGTCGGCGAATATCGCCGCGATGCGCTGGCATGTTTGAATTCGCTACTTGAGAATTTAGGCAAACAGCACCAAGTTAATCTGATGGCTGTCGACCTATTTGCAGTGGAAATGTCTGCTGGATTTGTCAGCCCAACGGGTGCTCAAATAGATGCTGCTATTAAAAAGCTCAACGACCGAGTTGCATTAGGATCGACTGACATGGTCGAAATTCTATCCGCGGTCGCTCAGCAATACGACGTAAAGTCTAACCGCCCACGTAGTGTTGTCTACATTGGTGACGGCATGAGCAAAGCGAATCTATTGCAGATTGCCGACTACAAACGCGTTGTCAATGAATTAGTCGCTAAACGCATTTCGCTTTCCACATATGCCATTGGACCTCAACGAAACATTCAACTACTAGCATCGTTAAGCAACAGCACAGGTGGAGTGATTCGTGTTGATAATGCAGATCCTCAAACAAGCACAAAAAGCGGTTTTGATTTAGCTGGCGCTGTGACATCAGCGGTCGTATGGCCTACTCAATTGACTCTTTCTAAGGGTATGGATTGCGTTTATACATCAAGCACGATGCCACCACTACGCTCCGACCGAGACACAATCCTCGTCGGCGAATTACAAAAACGCGGCAACTTTGATGTTACCCTAGTTGGGGAAGTAAACGGCGAATCAGTCAAAATGCAATGGACTGTGTCTGCTACGGGTTCCAACGAAGATTACAATTTTCTACCAGCATTGATTCAGGCCGCTCGACCTCACAGCGGCGTTGGCTTAGCAACCCTTGGAACCGAAGGTCTAACTGAAGTACGACAATCGATTCAAAACAACATAAAAAATCTAAACCAGGTTGGACTACATGCTTTAAAAACAGGCGACGTGAAGGGCGCGATTGATGTAGCAGATGAAGTGCTTCGTAAAGATCCAACCAACACCAAAGCCAAAGCTATCAAAGGCGCGGCAGAACGTGGCCCTGTGACCACAGAAATCGCATTGATTCAAGAGCCAGTCGCACCTGCTGCTCCTGTGCCCGCTCCAAATAATCCTAACGCTTTGGTCCTAGATGGAGGACCTGCGGACCTCGAAGATTCTCCGGACTTTCTAACGAACGTTGAACGAGAACGTGCAGTTCGAGCAGGCAAGCTCATTGTTATCGTTGAAAACGGTTTAGAAGCAGCTCGTGATATCGTCGGCATCGACCCAGCAAAGGCGCGTCAAGACTTAAAGCTCATCCGCGAACAAGTGGAAGCAGCCACGGACGTGTCTGGTGAAATTCGACAGAAGCTTCGCAAGCAAATTGAAGATGCAATTCGCGCAGCCAGTGTCCGTCAAATCGGTGTTGATTCTGCAAATCGTTTAAACCAAATTCGTGAAGCCAATGCAGAACGACTCAAAGATATGGTCGATGAAACGACTCGTAAGCAAGAATTAATCACTCGTTTGATGGAAAAATTCAATGTCTTGATGGACGAAGCAGCGTTGGAAGATGATCGTAAGCGTGTTGATGAAGGTGAACAATACCTGACAGCCGACGCTGAAATCGCTATGCCTATTCGTACGATGCTTCCTTACGACGGAACACCTACGGCGGCGGTTTGGAAATCACGTATTCTGCGTCAATACCGTGGTCTAGAAAAATTCCGTGACTTGCGTCATAAGAACTTCGCGGACGTTTTGTACGAGGCTGAAGAAGCTTTGATTCCTTTCCCCGGTGGCGATTCACCAATTCGCTATCCAGAAGCGGAATTCTGGCATCGCATTACCGTTGAGCGTAAAAAGTACGTTTTGGACTTAGGTAACAATCCAGCGGAACAAAAGATCATTGACGAGTTAGATAACGAAACTCGTATGACGTTCTTTGACCAACCATTGAAAGATGTTGTCGACACCATTAAGGGACAACACAACATCCCAATTATTATTGATGAACGAGCGTTAACTGAAGTTGGATTAGATTCCAATACGCCAGTTAATTTCGATCTCAAAGGTATTTCGCTTCGCTCAGGATTGAAGTTGATGCTTAACAGTTTGCAATTGACCTATGTGATCAACGACGAAGTGTTGAAGATTACGACCCCAGAAGCAGCCGAAAACGAACTGATTGTTCGTACCTATGAAGTTGGCGACCTTGTAATGCCTATCCCATCCGGTATGGGATTTGGCGGCATGGGCGGTGGCGGCATGGGCATGGGCGGCGGTGGCGGCGGTGGCGGCATGGGCGGCGGTGGCGGCATGGGCGGTGGCGGCGGTATGGGCATGGGTGGCGGTGGCGGTGGCGGTGGTATGGGTGGCTTCCAAAATGTCGAAGACGAACTGTCACTTGGAACCAAAGGAACTCCGGCAACCGAAACAGCACCAGCTAAAGTTGAAAAAGCCGAAACGGATATTCCCAAAGCGATTGAACAACAATTGACCGTTATCGATCACCAACCCCTAGAAGGTGAATCACTAGACGCTGCTTGGAATCGTTATTTCAAGTCGACAGCAGATTTAAGTGATGAGGCGGTTACTCAACACTCTCGTCAGATTCGTTTTACGGTTCAACTGAAAATGATCCAAGCACAGCGATTGCATGCTCAAGGTGGCAAAGAAACCGAAGAACAAGCAGCTAAAGCAAAACGCTTAGTGGATGAGTCGATTGCAATCATGTTAGCCGCGATGCGTCATGAGCAATCTCAATTTTGGATGTATGAAGGCCTAGGATTGGCGATGCAAGCCAATCATGCTCCTCTGCGAGAAGTTGAACGAGCGCTAATGTCGGCAATTGACTACAGCAACAGTCCAGAATCATTGTTAGCCGTGGGTATTTACATGTCTGAAGTCGGTTTGCACAAGCGTGCTTTGAGTATCTTGCAAGACGTCTCAGAAGTAAATCCATATCGCCCTGAACCATACGTGCGAGGACTAGCAATAGCAAAACGTCTCGGTGATCTTGAAGGTTTGAAATGGGCAACTACTGGAATCCTATCGCAAGCTTGGACCAACGAGCAAAAACACATTGAACTGGATGCTCGGCATACCGCTCAGGCATTGATCATGCAATTAAAGCAAGCGGGTCATGAACAACCGGCTAAAGAGTTCGCACAAAGCATCGGCGAACAAACTGCTCGGGACTGTCGCATTGTCGTGACTTGGACAGGTAATGCGGACATTGATCTGCACGTACAAGAACCAGCAGGAACTGTCTGTTCGATCCAAAACGATCGTACAACATCTGGCGGAGTTATGCTTGGCGACACATTCGCGATGGCTGGTAACCAACCGGTTAATGGCTATAGCGAAACTTATGTTTGCCCGCGGGCGTTTAAAGGCGAGTATCGTCTTTTGATTCGTCGTGTTTGGGGAAATGTCACAGCAGGTAAAGTAACCGTTGATATCTTCACCGACAATCCAGACCGACCACATATCCATGAACAGATTCAATTGGACAACAAAGACGCCGTTGTGATCTTTGACGTGTTACATGGGCGGCGTATCGAACCAATTGGCGCACACCAACTGGAAAATATGCAGAAACACCAAGAGATCGCGGGTCGACAGATTTTGGCTCAACAACTCAACAACCTAACCGATTCAAATGCCGCTCGAGATTTTGCGATCGCTCGTAAAATGGCCGCGCGTGACGGGCGATTCTTTGTGCCGGGTCGAGGTGGAGTTGGTTACCGACCACAAATCACCGTTTTACCTTCAGGTGCAAACCTGACAGCCATGTCACCGATTGTGTCTCCAGACCGCCGTTATGTTCGAATTTCGATTCCACCAACGCCAATTTCAACCGGTGTCGGTGATGTTCGGACGTTTAATTTTGCGACCGGAGCAGCTCAAGGATTTGGCGGCGACCGTGGAGACGATAACGGTCAAGGCGGCCAAGGTGGTCAAGGCGGTGGCGGTGGCGGTGGCGGTAACTAATAAACCGTGTTTCCACTGATCCGTTAGACATTGTGTTTGCCGGTGGTGCCAATTCTTACTACAGCGGGTTTGATAAGTCACCGGAACTGTTGACCCAAGCGACTGACAATTGTCTCGCCAATCTTTAGAGAGCTAGTAGCTGCTGGGCTGGGCGCATTACAGACGTTGATAATGCGGTCTGAATCTAGAATGATGAAATCGTCTACAAGGGTGCCACTGGGGTCCAAGGCTTGCGCACGTACGCCAGAACGGCCACGCATCAGGTCATCAGCGGTGATGGCGGGAACGAGCCGCTGAAGTGCTTTAACAAACGCTCGCTTGCTACAGGATCGCCACATTTCATGCATCCCCATACGCCAGTGTTTAGCCGCCAGTCTTAGAAATCCCGCATAGGTGAGAGTTTCCAACAGGTCGCGTAGGTTAATGTCGCGTTTGCGGTAGCCTTCTCGGGCGAACGCCAAGACAGCGTTGGGGCCGCATTCTAGTCGTCCGTCGATCATGCGAGTGAAATGTACACCCAAAAATGGAAATTCAGGATTCGGTACAGGATAGATCAGGTGATTGCATAAGTGATGTGCCGCAGGTTTTAGCTCATAGTATTCACCGCGAAAGGGAATATTCTTTGCTGGCGATCGGTGTCCCGTTTTTTTAGCGATACGATCACAGTATATTCCCGTGCAGTTTATTAAATACGACCCGGTAAATTCTCCGGTCGAGGTTTCAACTATCACACTCGATGTGTCTTGTTGGATGCCAAGCACTTTGGATGATGTGACAATTGTGCCTCCTCGATCGCAAACGACTTCCGCTAGACGCTCGCAAACTGATCGGAAGTTAACAATACCAGCGTGGGGAACATGAATGGCGGCGATGCCCGCCGTATGGGGCTCTATTTCAGAGAGTTGATCACGGTCTAATAAGCTGCATTCGACTGCATTGGCTTGCCCGCGTTCATAAATCACCTGCAAGCGTTGTTGTTCAATTTCGTCGACGGCGACAATGACTTTGCCACAAATGTCATAGGGTATCTCTTGTTCGCGACAAAACGTTTCCATCATTTGTCGACCTTGTTGACAATTGGTCGCGCGCAATGAACCGGGCGTGTAATAAATCCCAGAATGGATCACTCCAGAATTGCGGCCGGTCTGATGCTGTCCGACCCCAGATTCTTTTTCGAGAACGGTAACTTTCGTGTGGGGATATTGCTGCGAGATTTGATAGGCGGTTGCCAATCCGACAATCCCACCGCCTGCAATAATCACTTCGTCCCGTGCGCTCACTGTAATAGTACCTTTGGAGGATGAATGTTGTTCGTTAGTCGCGGATTGCCTATAATTGCAGTCCTGCTAGCATTCCTTCCATCCTACGTATGCGAACCATTTAGTTGAACCGGGTAAGCGGTTGTAAAAGGTGGAACGTTTAGCAACATGATTATATACATACCCTTTAATAATCGGAACATAATCTTGAGCCTGAACTTTCTTCGTGCAAAACGTTTTGTATCTACGCAATTCAGTTTGTCATTATTGTCGTGGGCATTGTTGATGTGGTTTTCGAGTACGCTGTCGGGACAACAATCCACTCCCAAGCAAAGCACTCAGATTGGCGCCGCAGTAACTGACGATGCAAAAGCAATCGCAGCGGAATCTGTCGGGGATGAAGAAATATACGAACTGTTAAAATTGTTTGTCGACACACTCGATCAAATCGACCGGAATTACGTCAAGGACGTAAATCGGCGCGAGTTGGTTGATGCTGCCATTGAAGGCATGTTGAAGAAATTGGATAGGCATTCAAATTATATTCCACCGTCCAATATCGATCGTTTCAAGCAAGCAATTGAGAATGTCTTTGGTGGCATTGGTATTCAAACAGTCTTGAATCAAGGGAACATCGAAATCATAACGCCGATTGCCGGCTCACCGGCCTATGCAGCTGGGATTCGACCAGGAGATCTTATCCGTAAAATTAATGACGAGTCGACCGAGGGGATGCAATTGTCAGATGTGGCTGCTCGATTGAAAGGTAAGATTGGTACGTCGGTTAATTTGACAATCGAATCGCCCAAATACAATGAAACGAAAGAGTTAACTGTTGAGCGGCAATTAATTGAAATTGAGTCGGTGTTTGGTGCCGCCAGAAACAACGACGATTCATGGAACTTAATGATTGATTCAGAGAATCGCATTGGCTATTTGTTAATCACAAATTTTGGACGTAAGACTTCCGCGGAGCTACTTGAGGCACTACAGCAACTAAAAGAGAAGGATGTCCAAGGCTTGATTATCGACTTGCGTTACAACCCTGGTGGCCTGTTGACATCTGCAATTGAAATCTGCGATATGTTTATTGCATCCGGTCGAATTGTAAGTACCGAAGGTCGTAGCGTGCCAAAACGCGTGTGGGACGCCAAGGCTAAGGGTACTTTTGAAGGATTTCCCATCGCAATTCTGGTTAATCAGTTTAGTGCGAGTGCGAGTGAAATTGTATCTGCGTGTTTACAAGACCACGATCGAGCCGTCGTTGTTGGGCAACGGTCTTATGGCAAAGGGAGTGTCCAAAATATTATTCAACTTGAAGGAGGTCGTAGCGCCTTGAAATTGACGACCGCTGGATATTTACGGCCGAGTGGCAAAAATATCGATCGGCCCCATGCGAAAAATGATGATGATTGGGGAGTCAAACCAAATGACGATATGGCAGCTGAATTCACAGTTGAGCAGAATCGATTGTTGCGGCTATGGCGACGTGATTTAAATATCGTACTCAACGGTGCCACGCATGATCCATTTGTTGATAAAGAATATGTGGGGTTCCACGATGCACAATTACACATTGCTAAAAATTATCTCTACCAGGCGTTGGACTTGCCTCTCCTAGAAGCTCCACCAGAGCCTCTGCCGGCAGACACGACGCAAGAAGATGAAAATGCAGAGCGTGGCACCAAACGTGGTAATCGGCGCGGTCCTATAAGAAACCGCGAATCGGCTAATGAGCCTTCCCAGTAAACATCCACGCTTTGCTAAAGTGTGTAAACACGCTTAGCGGTGTTTCGTATCTACAGCTCAGGGACCTTAACTACATGCGTATTCTTACCATAGAATCCACTTGCGACGAAACAGCCGCCGCTATCGTGACGGATTCGTTCGAGGTGCTTTCGAGCGTTGTCGCTTCACAGGAAGAGTTGCACCAAGAATTCAAGGGTGTGGTACCTGAGATAGCGGCTCGCGCACACGTGCAAACAATTCTACCAGTCATTGATGAAACGCTGAAACGTGCTGGGTTAGCCTTAAGTGATTTAGATGCCATAGCAGTCGCTAATGAGCCTGGGCTCGCAGGATCTCTGCTCGTGGGCGTCGTCGCCGCAAAGGCATTGTGCGTTGCTCATAACATACCCCTCGTTGCAGTGAATCACCTGCAGGCCCATATCTTTGCCTGTCGCCTCGCCGCACAAAGAGACGTATTTCCGTGCGTTGGGTTGATCGCCAGCGGAGGTCACTCAAATCTCTATTGCTGCCAAAGCCCCTTGGAATTTGAACCTCTCGGTGGGACGATTGATGATGCTGCAGGTGAGGCCTTTGATAAGGTCGCGGCGATGTTAAACCTATCGTATCCAGGTGGACCGGCAATATCTAAGGCTGCCGAGAATGGAGATCCGCAAGCATTTGCGTTTCCACGCCCCTTACTTAAGGATACCAATATTCTTGACTTTAGCTTTAGTGGCTTGAAAACAGCAGTCCGTTATCAAATTGCTGGCCAGGGGCAAGTTGATTTCAGTGAATTGAATTTAAGTGACCAAACTGTGGCCGATGTAGCAGCTAGCTTTCAGACTGCCGTCGTGGATTGCCTCGTCGGGAAATCCTTGTTGGCTCTAAAACGCACTGGATTAGGCGTGTTGTGTGTAGGAGGCGGAGTAGCTGCGAATCACCTACTTCGTGAACGGTTGCAGCAAGCTTGTACAGAGGTTGGGGCAGAGTTACATATTGCGCCAATGGCGCTGTGCACCGACAACGCAGTCATGGGTGCGATTGCAATTGAACGGTTGCAAAGAGATTTGATCGAGGACTTGTCCTTAGATATTAATCCGGGTCTGCGGCGGATTGGCGGTGTTACTTGACTCCTTGAATGACCTACCTACAGTGCAATTATGACAATCGATGTTATACTGTGGTAACGGTTTGTTATTCAGGAATATTGAGTTTCCTTTAAGGTGGTTAAACAATCAATGTCATCTAAATCGAGCGAATCAACGATACCTGCTGAGCTCATTACGGGCTTGCGCCAAGTAATAGGTGCCGCAGGTGTTTTGACGGCATACAGTGACCGGATGGTATTCGAGTGCGACGGTTTTACGATCGAGAAAGACTGTCCCGATGTTGTTGTGTTTCCACGAACAACCGATCAAATTGCGGCAGTTGTTTCATTATGCAATCAACACGAAGTTCCTTTCTTGCCGCGCGGTGCAGGCACTAGTTTAGCTGGAGGCACGTTGGCGGTGGGTGGAGGTGTCATGTTGGTTTTGACCCGCATGAACGAAATCCTCGAGATCAATTTGAGGGATCGCTATGCAATTGTGGAACCTGGTGTTGTCAATCTTCGTTTAACCCAAACGCTTCGAGGCAGCGGGTATCATTATGCTCCCGATCCATCGAGTCAGGGTGCTTGTACGATTGGCGGCAATGTAGCCACCAATTCCGGTGGCCCTCATACTCTTAAATATGGAGTTACGGTTAATCACATTCTCGGGCTTGAATTTGTCACAGCCACCGGAGAAATAGTGACCGTCGGTGGGCCTGGTGGCACCTGCTCGGGCCTAGATATTACGGGAGTCCTTGTTGGCAGCGAAGGCACATTGGCCATTGTCTCCAAGGTTTGGGTGCGATTGACTCGTAACCCCCAAGGCGTTCGTACTATGCTAGCGGTATTTGATTCGGTAGCTGACTGCACGACAGCCATTAGTGCGATTATTGGCGCTGGTATTATCCCAGCAGCACTAGAAATGATCGATCATGACATCATGGTTGCTTTGGAAGAAGCATTTAAATTTGGGTTTCCTTTAGATGCTGAGGCGGTATTGATCATCGAAGTGGATGGCATTGACGCGGGATTGGACGACCAGCGAGACCGGATTGTACAGCTATGTTCCGATAATGGCGCTCGTGATGTACAGCAAGCTGCGGATGAAAAACAACGGAAACACTTATGGCGTGCTCGCAAACAAGCCTTTGGCGCGATCGGTCGGATTTCTTCGAGCCTAGTCACGCAAGATGGAGTCGTCCCGCGGACTCAACTGCCCTATATCTATGAAAAGATAATGGACATTGGCAAGAAATATGACATTCAAATCGTCAATGTATTTCATGCCGGCGATGGTAACATTCATCCTGTGATGTTGTTTGACGAGCGAGACGAATCACAGATTCAACGCGTGTTACAGGCTGGCGGTGAAATTTTAGACGCGTGCCTTGAAGTCGGGGGAAGTGTGACAGGTGAACATGGGATCGGTGTTGAAAAAATGCATTTCATGAAGAAGATGTTCACCCCAGAGGATCTGACAGTGATGAGTGGGTTACGAGATGCCTTTAATCCGGAGAACAATTTGAGCCCGGATAAAATGCTGCCGGTTGCCGGGGCTTGTGGAATGGAACGTAAACATCCCAGTCGAATGGTCGCCACCTAATTATGAATCAACCTTGAGTATTGAAACGTGCCAGAGAATATAAAACTATTACCAGCGACCGACACTGTAGAACCTGCGAGTTCTACGGAGGTTGCTGCGCATCTGCTGGAGTGCTATGAACAATCAACGGCGGTATATCCTGTCGGTGGCCAAACTGCCTTGGATTATGGATTGCCCGCAACCACTGTTGGTATAGCGGTCTCAACTAAGGCCATTGATCAAGTTATCGATTTTCCAGTACGCGATCTAACCATCACCGTTGAAGCAGGGATACCGATGCAACGGTTAGCTAATCTGCTGGAGGCTGAGGGACTGATGTTACCGCTGGACGTTCCCCAGGCCGAGCAAGCCACGTTAGGAGGCGTCATTGCAACGAACACAAACGGTCCGCGCCGTTTTGGATTGGGGACGGTACGCGATTATGTCATTGGCATTGAGGCCGTGGATGGTAAAGGACAGTTGTTTCATGGAGGCGGGAGGGTTGTTAAAAATGTAGCTGGATACGATTTTTGCAAGTTGTTGACTGGATCGTTGGGCACGCTAGGAGTTATTACTGCGGCCACGGTAAAAGTAAAGCCGATCAGTGAACAGACAACTACGGTGGTCGCTATAGTGCCTAATGGTCACAGTGGTGAAGCGGCGATTGCTAGCATGCTAGTTTCCGAGGCGACGCCGGTGGCAGTGCAGTGGCTTCAGGGCGACTGCTGGCAGCAATTATGCGGCGGTGGTAGCAAGACCGCGAGTCAGAGCATCATGGCAATCCAACTGGCCGGAACGACGGCGGAAGTGGATTGGTCACAGGCGACTGTATTGCGCGAGCTAAAATCAGCTGGATTAACGGATGGTTCGATTCTTGATCCCACACAGCAACAGGCTTTGTGGTCGGCTATATGCGAGTTTCCCGCTAACGACGCAGAGCTGGTGATACAGGTTAAGACAGTTTCGAGTGGAGTTGTTGAGGTTATCGCTAAGTGTTGTGAGTTAGACTCGGATTGCGTGATTCAAGCGGCTGCGGGTGACGGCGTCGTAACCGTGGCTTTTGAACAACTACCGCAGGATGGCATTTCGTCAGCTTTGATTGCCGAACTGGCACCGCTCGCTGCGCGGTTTCACGGAAATGTGGTGACCTTGAAAAACCCACAAGCAGTGGAGGTGACAGCGGGTAGCATGTGGGGACGTTTATCGTCGCCCTTGTCAATAATGCAGCCGGTTAAAGATCAATTTGACCCACGAGGGATTTTGAATCCAGGCAGGTTTGTTTTTAAGTAATGTCAAACTCCCCTTCCACTATTGCTGACCCCTTACCCATTGCTTTACCGGCAACGCCTGGCGACGGTATCCAATACGATTTGTTTTTAGACTGCGTCCATTGCGGGCTATGTACGTCGTCCTGTCCAACTTACATGGAGACAGGAAATGAAAACGACAGCCCGCGCGGCCGCATTTATCTAATGCGAGCTGTTACCGATCACCGGCTGGAAATGACTCATACTATCCAGCGGCATCTGGAGTTGTGTCTAGATTGTCGAGCCTGTGAAACGTCCTGTCCATCTGGGGTACAGTATGGCCGCTTGATTGAGCCGTTTAGATTAGCCATGGACGCTCCCGAAAAGGGAGAGCCAAAGCAATTTGATTGGTTTTTCAAATACATCTTGTTTGGTCTCTTCCCTTATCCAAAGAGACTTCACAAAGCATTGGTGTTCGCTAAAATCACACAGCGATTAAAGTTAGACCAGTTGCTGTTGATAACGGGTTTATGGAAGTTGTTGCCGGCGCGGTTAGGACGGCTCGCAACTCTATTGCCGCATATTAAAACCCCTGATGCCCCTTTGGAAAAGGTCATGCCGGCCATTGGAAAGCGGCGAGCGCGGGTTGCTTTATTTACCGGGTGTGTACAAAGCGAAGTGTTTCAGCAGACCAATTATGCAACGGTGCGCGTGTTACAGGAGAATGGTTGCGACGTTGTGATTCCCGATGAACAGGGATGCTGTGGTGCAATTCATTATCACACTGGACAGGAACAAGGGGCAATCGAGTTTGCGGCAGACAATTTGAAAGCGTTTGATCGAGACGACATTGATGCAATCATCGTGAATGTTGCCGGGTGTGGGTCGATGCTCAAGGAGTATGGGCACCTCTGGGACGATGCGAGTGACGGACAGGCGACTGATAGGAAACAGTTCTCTAGTAAAGTAAAAGACGTCCATGAGTTTTTAGACGAACTGGGGTTGATCCCGCCGAAATGGGATATCCCGGTGAAAGTGACCTATCATGATGCTTGTCATCTGGTCCACGCTCAAAAAATATCTGACCCGCCGCGTAATTTGATCCGCCAAATCCCCGGAATTGAGCTATTGGAGTTACCCGAATCGGAAGTCTGTTGTGGGGCGGCAGGAACTTATAACCTCGTCGAGCCTGAAATGGCCGATCGCCTCGGTGAACGCAAGTTAGATTGCATTCGCAAAACGGGCGCAAGCATTGTGTTGACCGGTAATTCAGGCTGTATGATGCAAATCGATCGACAGCGGCGGTTGGAACAAGAAAGAGTTATTGTCATGCACCCCATGGACTTGCTGTATTGTGCGTACATGCATAAATCACCCTATGACTATTAATGCTGTTGGTTGCGGCACAGCGCTAATAAAAAAGACGTGCTCGCTTTGCAAAGCGAAACACGTCTTTTGGGAATCGTAGTAGTTGTCACTCGGATAACTACCTTGAGTTCTAACTCGCCAAATTAGCCTTCGCCATCAGTTGAGTTATCTTCTGTTTCAGGACCAGGATCCGGCATTGCCCCTGCATCGACTTCCGATTCGGCACCTGGTGGATTTTCACCTTCTGGATCTGGACCAATATCTGTAGATGCAGTGTCGTCACAACCGACGAGAATAATGCTGAACATGAACAGCAAAGCAATAATAGTTTTTTTCATGATGTCTTCCTTAAGGAATAAATGGAAAATGGTACATATAACAATGACTTGTCATTTTAAACTACAGATCGGTCGTGAGACAATATATTTTTCGGCGTTCTTGCGTGTATGCCCCACTCGCAAGCCTAGATCAACCAAGCTGTTGCTTGCGAGTATTCATGCGTTTTAGAGTTTCGTCCGCTAATACTCCAACCAAAATAACTGTACCGATTATCGCGAACTCAAGTTGATTAGGAATCTTAAGGATGTTAATCGAGTTATATAGCACACGCATGACCGCTGCACCAATGACCACTCCGGTAATGCTACCTTCACCCCCTCGGAGGCTACACCCTCCCAAAACAGCCGCGGCAATAGCATAGAGTTCGTAGAAGTTACCGTGACCTGCTGGCTGAATAGAGTTTAGGTCCAAGGCAAACAGCACGGCGCCGACTCCAGTACATGCTCCACAAATTACGTATGCCAAAATCACCATGCGGTCGGTGTTGATACCGCTGAGTTTAGTTGCAGTTTCATTATTACCAAGTGCTAGGAGATACCGCCCGTAGATTGTGTGGTTAAGAAATATCGTTGCAATCACAGCAATCACGATCAGAAAAATCATCGGAGCAGGCACTAGCGTGCGGCAAATTGGAGTTTGGCTCATCAACCAGCATCCTGCGAGGACACCGGTTATTAATAGAGCCAGTTTTGCCGACGGGTTGTGTTTGAGAGTCGATTTGATGAACTGATTGATACCGAATATGAGAGCTGCTAACGCTACGAATACGATTAGCATATCAAGTCGGCTGTTCCATAATTCGCCGCCCGTAGATTGTCCAAACCACTGTGGGCCTTTATCGCCGATTACAGATTGAGACAGCAGCACTCCCAAAAATGTAAACCCTAGAACCAACAGCGATTTTCTAGCTGCTCGGCCATTAGTCTTTACTGCCAAAAAGGTAACCCAGCCGAATGCGGCGAGCGTAAGATAGCCTACATAGTTCAGCAAAATTTCTGGTAGTAGAGCGCTCGGCCGGTGGCCTGCATTTTGCTCGTCTAGTTCTCTGCCCATCTGCATTTTTCGATAATTGATCTTTTGCGTGTCGTTAGGCATCGTAATGATTTCGACCGAAGTACCACGACTCAAACTAATAATTGTCGGGGTTGATAGGTTGGTGAACCGACTGGCCCCGACCATAGCAACCACGATACAGACCGCGAGGCCCAATATGATGTCGCGCAGCTGTTGTTTTTTCCGCAAAAAGTTCCAGACGACCCAGCACGCTCCGCCCAATCCGGAAATTGCCAAAACGGTAGCGACGGAGAAGGGTTTTCCTGTCGCAAGTAGTCGTAACGAATCATTGTATTCACTGCCAAAACCGCCCGTTTGATCTCCTGTGATCCAACGCGCAACTCCGCGGTAAATGAGCAACCCACAGAGTGTAACGACAAAGGGTTGTAGTCCCGCTTTGGTGACCAATAGGCCGTGTGAAAGTCCCAACAACACGGAAATGATCATAATGAAGACGAGTGTCCCAGTGATTCCGAATCCCCAGTCCATGAGTGCCATCGACATTAAGCAGCCGATGAGCCCGATCATTGATCCGATGGACAGGTCAATGCCCCCGGTGATGATCACAAATGCGACGCCAATACCGATGATTCCGAACAGGCCACTCCAACGCATAATGTTTTGGATATTACGCGGGCTGACAAAAGTCCCTTCACTCAGCATCGTGGTGGCGACGCAGGCAAACACGAGTAACATCAAGATACCCAATATTTTATTCATAGAACCTGCATTTCTTCTTTTTGGGTAAGAGCTGTATCGGCACTGGTTGCTAGTTGCATGATCGCTTCTTCCGAGAGTTCATCACGATTTAATTCACCGGTAATTCGCCCTTCACGCATCACGAGTACTCGATCCGACATGCCAATTATTTCCTCAAGCTCACTCGAGACGAACAAGATTGAAAGGCCTGTCGCTGCTAATGATTCAATCAGTTGATAGATTTCTTGTTTTGCGCCGACGTCAATACCTCGAGTTGGTTCATCGAGCAATAAAATTCTTGGTAGGGTTAGCAACCATTTCCCGAGCACGACTTTTTGTTGATTGCCACCGGATAAGAAGCCGACGGTTTGTAGCACTGAAGGGGTCCGCGTACCAAGTTTCTCGATCATCTCTTCCGTATCTGCGCGTTCTTTAGGAACATTGCGAAAGCCCGCCATATGTGCATGTTGTGCTAAAGAAGCGAGGCTGGAATTGGCTTGGATATCCATCTCTAAAATCAGCCCTCGATTCTTGCGGTCTTCGGGAACGAGTGCGATTCCAAGTTGAATAGCTTGTTTGGGAGTGTTGATGGAAACCTGTTGGTTTTCAACACGAATCTCACCCGTCAGACAGGGTATGACGCCAAACAGGGCATCAAGCATTTCTGTTCTGCCAGCACCGACTAAGCCGGCGATACCGACGATTTCTCCTTGGCGAACTTGGAAATCGAGCGCATGATCGGGATTGGCCTGCGTCACAAGACCAGAGACTTGTAGCATCACATCCCCGAGCGGGCGAGATGTATGGGGATAATACTGAGAAATTTCGCGACCTACCATGAGTTTGACCATCGCATCGTGTGTGATATCGTTTCCTGCGAGTTCGCCGGCATTTTGACCATCACGAAAAACAGTCACACGATCCGACAGTAATTTGACTTCTCCTAGTCGATGCGATATGTAAATGATACTTACTTGGTGTGAACGCAATTCGCGGATAACGTCAAACAGTTGTTCAGTTTCACCGGCACTCAAGCTGGAAGTCGGTTCATCCATAATGAGGATTTTCGCGTCGACGCTAAGCGCTCGGGCGATTTCCACGAGTTGTTGTTGGCCGATGGAAAGATCGGCCGTCATGGTACCTGGGTCGAGTGACAATCCGACCATTGCCAAAAAACGTTTAGATTCTTTTGCGATCGCCTGTTTGTTAATGATGCCAAATCGTTGTGGCTCACGTCCCAAGAAAATATTGGCACCGATTGTAAGGTTTTCGCTTAGGTTCAGCTCTTGGTGGATTAAAGCGATGCCGTGGGATTGCGCAACTTTCACACTATCAAGTACCACAGTTTTTCCACCAACGATTACATCACCTTCGTCAGGTAATTGCACACCTGCAAGTATTTTCATCAACGTACTTTTACCGGCTCCATTTTCGCCGATTAGCGATAGAAACTCTCCTTCGTATAATTCCAACTCAACACTATTTAATGCCAAAACACCCGGGAATTGCTTGGTTAGGTTTCGAACGCGCAACAGGGGTGAAGTGGATTGAGTCATTAAATTTAAAGCACATTAGATGAGTGAATGGCTGTGCGAAATATAGATAAACGTGGGAATTATTCAGAAGCTGTGGGAGGTTCTTCGCCGGTCAGGTTGTTAAGTTCTGTCCAGAATTCCATGACGTTGTCTTTTACAATTTTACGAGCTGGAATATCGATGAAATCCTCCATGTCGGCAAGATCGATTGTTCCGCGAGCGACTTGTGTCAGAATCTTGACGCTTTGATAACCATATTCGAAGGGATTCTGTACAACTGTCCCATAGCAGGTGCCGTCTGCAATAGCACGCAATGTTATGGCATCCTCGTCAAAACCAACAATGCGGATTTCGCCCAGCTTATCGGCGTTCTTAGCCGCTTCAAGCATTTGCGGAGGGTTGTAAGCAAAGAGTCCGACCATACAATTTAGATCTGGGTATGCCGTGATACTGTCTTCGGCATGAGCCTTACATTTGCTCCTGTCAAAATCATCGGTGCGGGTACCGAGAATGGTAAATCGATCGTTTTTGATAACGGTGCCTGGCTTATCTTCTCGAGTCGGGTCTGAATCACGACCCATTAGTTGATCGATCAAACCTTGGCGGCGAGCATCAGCATTTTCTTGTCCGAGTCGCCCGACAAAGATCATGATTGAAACCGTACCTTCAATATCGGCAGTAGCTGCTTCAACGAGCTCGCCACACATGCGACCCGCCGCGTAGTTACTCATACCAATATAAAGTTCGCGATTGGAGTTTGCTGCGTCGGAATCGTGTGTAATCAGAACTGTGTTTTCAGCAACGTCATTGAGCAGGTCGAGTTGATTTTCTGAGTTGATAGGGCTGACAGCAACACCATCGAGACCGTTGGTGATAGCATCTTCGAGCATCCGCTTTTGATCGTCGATTCCGTTCGCCGGCATTTGTACCAACACTTCCGCGTCGAAATCTACTCCAGCCTTTAACGCCCCTGCTTCCGCAATATCCCAAAACGAAGCAATGCCATTGGTGATGTAGGCAACGGTCGGTCGCGTTGGTTCTACAACTTCTTCACTACCGGAGTCACAACCACCGAGGGCTAAAAAGGCGCCACTAAATAGAATTAACAAAGCACGGAAATATGGGCGATTCATAGTAACTCCAACGTAAATGTTAGCAAAACAATTCGACAAGGTATTTACAGATTCTATTTCCTATACGCTGATCGTGCAAGTTATAGAGTAGTACCCCAACGTGGCAATCGTGAAATACGGTAGCCACTTAGATTCCGTTTTATTTAAAATATCTTTAATTGCCGATGTATTTGGCGTACACGCTGTGTGCGGTGTTAGGGTCATCAGTCCCTTGGATAATCGCTCGACCGTCGGGAAACACCGTTAGTTGGTATTCATTAATTTGTGCACGCAGCAGGTAGGCATTGGCGGTTACTGTACCGGACGTTTTGAGTTTCTCTGCAAGTTGTTCGAGTGAAACGGATTGTTCGTTGTGAAAGTTGATTTGTACGGCATTCCGCCCACAAAGTACCGCTGTCGAACTGCCATGTTCTGCAGCGAGCCATTTAAAATCACGCTCATGACATGTAGGGCACGTCTTGAGGTCTAGCAGTGAATCGAGCTTTACTTGTCTCGCTCGATTTTCCCATAAATCAAATACGTGAAGATAGGGGCTGATTTGATGGGCATTACCACTTACAATTTTCAAAGCTTCGAGTGCTTGAATGGACGCGATTACATTGATGACAGATCCGAGAATGCCAGCGGAATCGCACGTCGGTGTGGTACCAGGTGGCGGCGGACCGGCTTGCATCAGGCAATGCAAGCAAGGCGTCTGTTGGGGAATAATGGTCATTGTTTGACCTTCGCTGCCGATACAACCTCCGTAGATCCACGGAATATTGAGTTGGACAGCGGCATCATTAATAAGAAAGCGTGTTTCAAAATTGTCCGTGCCGTCGACAATGCAATCAGCATCTTGCACAAGTTCGATAACATTGTCAGCTGAGATATGGCTGACAACCGCTTCGATTTCGATGTCCGAGTTGATTTCCTCTAAATGCGTTTTGGCAGCAACCGCTTTAGGGATTTCTGCGACGACATCTCTTTCGGTGTACAGCACCTGACGCTGCAGATTATTCCATTCTAAGTAGTCACGGTCGATGATTCGTAGTTTTCCAACTCCGGCTCGAGCCAACGTGTTCGCCAAGACGCTGCCCAGAGCTCCACAGCCACAAATAACGATCGTACTATCACCAATTTTCCGTTGTCCTTGCTCACCTAGAGGCGCAAAACCACTTTGGCGAATGTAGCGATTGTCTTTAGAGGCGGGAGCTGGCACGTGATTTTAATGGTTAGAGGAAGTGAGAACCGTTACTTTAACATGTTTTCGAAATCACTTTCGGATAACACCGTGATCCCTAGTTTTTCTGCTTTTGTTAGTTTACTGCCGGCATTTTCACCAGCGATCAAAAAAGAAGTCTTACTTGAGACGCTGGTCGACGTTTTACCACCGTTTTCGATAATCAATTCATGCATCTTGCCACGAGTGAAATTAGTTAAGGTTCCGCTGACAACAAACGTTTTATCTGCCAGCAAATTGCTCGCGGGGGCGTTTTCTATTTGATCGTATTCGAGCAGGACACCAACCTCAGCCAACTCCGCCACAATGTCGATCCCTGGTTGTGTGTGCATATACTCAAACACGCCTTCAGCGATGATATCCCCGATTTCTTCCACATTACCGAGCTCTTTCGCCGTTGCTTCGCTGAGACTTTGGATATTACCAAACTCTTTGGCCAATAGTGTTGCTACGGTAGTACCCACATGTCGAATGGAAAGGGCGTTGAGTAAGCGATCTAGGCCCCGCTGTTTACTAAGCTCGATCTGCTCAACGATATTCTGTGCTGACCTCATTCCCATACGGTCAAGCGCGGAAATTTGATCGGATGTGATGCGATAGAAATCGGCATATGTTTTTACTAATTCCGCTTCGACCAATTGTTCAACGAGTCGATCCCCCAAGCCTTCGATGTCCATGGCAGTGCGACCGGCAAAGTAGCAGAGACGTTCCCGTAATTGGGCAGGGCAGTCATAATTGGGACAGCGAATATAAACGCCGCCGACATCGCGCACGAGTGTTGTTTCACAATCAGGGCAAGAAGTTGGGAACTCAAAAACTGGTAGTTCGTTTGTTCTTTCATGTATTTCGACTCGTACGATCTGCGGAATAATTTTCCCAGCTTTTTCAACGACTACGACATCTCCCACTCGGATATCCTTGCGTAGGATTTCATCGGCATTGTGAAGACTTGCGCGACTGACAGTGGTGCCCGCCAATTCCACCGGCTCCAGTTCCGCGACGGGAGTAATTGCGCCGGTCTTGCCAATTTGCACTCGAATTTCGTTTAAGCGAGTAATCGCTTCATAGCGTTCCCATTTGTAAGCGACAATCCAGCGAGGACTGCGGTTAGTACTGCCAAGTTGTGATCGTTGTTCAATGTCGTTCAGCTTCAGTACAATGCCGTCGACTTCAAAGTCGATGTCTTGTAGTTGTGTTGTTAGATGTTGGCAATGTTCCACCGCAGTTGCAAAAGTCGGAAAACTCTCGACTAGCGGTGATGCGGGTAATCCATAGCTGCGTATTTCGTCCAAGAATTCTATATGGTTAGTCGCTGTGATTCCTTCACAGTACCCGATCCCGTGGCAAAACATCTGCAGGTGACGTTGAGCACAAACAGCACTGTCGAATTGACGGATGCTGCCCGCGGTGGCGTTGCGTGTGTTTTTGAATAATATTCCGCCCTGTTCTTGTTGGCGTTCATTGATTCGTGCTAAGTCATGATTGGTCATATAGACTTCGCCGCGGACCTCAAGTATGGCAGGAATGTGGTCGCCGATTAGCTCAGCGGGTAGGTTTTTAATCGTGCGGATATTGTGAGTGATGTCATCGCCAACTTTACCGTCGCCGCGAGTAACCGCTCGTGCAAGCTTTCCATTTTCGTAAATAACAGACGCTGCTACTCCGTCTATTTTTAATTCCACAACCCAGTGGGCGTCCTGGTCGCCGAGTAAGTCCAATGTGCGTTGCCCGAATTTATTGAGTTCTTCGAGATTGTAAGTGTTGTCAATCGACAGCATTGGTATACGATGTGTGACGGATTGCAGCGATTCGACCGTTTGCTCTCCGACTTGTTGAGTCGGGCTATCGCTTCGCGCATACTCGGGGTGCTGGTTCTCGAGGTCTGCTAATTGAGAAAACAGTTTGTCGTATTCGAGATCTGATATCTCGGGAGCAGCGTCGATATAATAAAGCTGATTGTGGTGTTCTATTTGCAGCTGTAAATCAGCCATCGCTTGTTGGATTTCGGTGGTCAACTCGATGTCTCCTGCTCAACGTCGGGTTGCACATCGGGCTGTTCGTCCGATTGCACTTCATCGCTTGCTTCATTGTTCGCTGTGCGACGATCGCGAACTTCGTCTAATACCATTGCTGCAACACAGAAAAAGCATAACACACCCAGTTCGTAAATCATAAGGTCAACCCCATTCGTATCTAAGAACTGTATTAACGGTGGTTGAGTAACTGGTTCAGGAGATAAATGGCTGGCCATCTCAGCTGCTCGAATAAACGT
The DNA here is from genome assembly GCA_963934735.1 of uncultured Planctomycetaceae bacterium. Lineage (GTDB taxonomy): Bacteria > Planctomycetota > Planctomycetia > Pirellulales > Pirellulaceae > UBA721. The sequence continues at coordinate 37,100 of CAWVZW010000012.1, read as the reverse complement.
CACAGTCATCACGCCGTAGGCGCAGGCGGTAGTTGCGAAGAGGATACCTGTGGCAACGAGAAGAAAGTAAAACACATTCTTTTTCGGTGTCGGTTTGTTAGATTCTGTAGACACGCCGATAGGACCTTGATGATAGGAGACAGATTTGAGCGCAATTTAAAGTGGTTTACCTCATTTATTATAAGCGAAGTACGTAATCGGTAAACTCGGGGCTGACAATCAAACGCAACTTACGTGCCTTTCGCGGCCACATCCGCGTTCATTCGCGGTCCGTAAAGGTGGTGCTGGTAATATGCTTGCAAAAAATCTATTATGAGGGATTAACTTTAGGCCAATATCCTCAGTAAAGGGGACTTGCAGCAGATGACGGGACGTACCAAGGCACCGAAGGCCAATCTGCGCGACATTGAGTTGCGTGGTGTTGCGGTACACAATTTGCAGCACATCGATATCGATTTTAAGCACAATCAGCTGATCGCATTTTGCGGCGTTAGCGGTAGTGGCAAAACGAGCTTGGCCTTGGACACACTTTATGCTGAGGGGCAACGGCGATACATCGAAAGTTTTTCCGCGTACACGCGTCAGTTCCTTGATCGGCTAGGAAAGCCAACGGCGACGAGTCTCACAGGCATCCCACCGGCGGTAGCAGTTACTCGAAAAACAACCAATCGCAACAGTCGTTCTACAATTGGAACGGCTACCGAGACCGCCAATTACTTGCGTTTGTTGTTTGCTAAAATTGGAACAATCGTTTGTCCGCAATGCGTCCGTAGCGTGCAACAGGATTCCGCCGAGTCAGTTGCCAAGGAACTCACACTAAGGCGCCCAAATGTCCGTTGTATGGTGGGCTTTACGGCAACCGTCAATCACCAGGATTTGTTACGAGAATCTGAGGTTACCGATTCCGACCTGCACGATTTAATCGAACAATCGCTTGCGGGGTTTCTTGAAAATGGTTTTGTGCGTGTCATTGCGGGTGACGTGATGGTCAAATTAGATGAACAAATGCAGCAGGTTGTGCAATACTGTTACGATCAGTTTGCTCGGCCAATAGAAACAGTGCAATTGATTTTTGTAGTGGACCGCTTGTCAGTGCCTGCAGCAAAAGACTCAGCAACGCGTTTTCAGGACTCATTGGAAACGGCATTTGCACAACCTGGTGAGATGTGTGTAGTGCTTGTCCAGCAGGATACAAGTGAGGCATCTGAATCAAGCGATGAGAGTAAAGTTGATAAAATACGAATGCTTGACGAGAGGTCATGGAGTGAGCAGCGGTATAGCGCCAGTTATCAATGCAAGTCCTGCGAACGAGAATTCTCATCTCCACAACCGCGTTTGTATAGTTTCAATAGTCCACTCGGTGCCTGCCCAACGTGCGAGGGATTCGGCAACGTCATTCACAACGATATGGATTTGATTGTTCCTGACGAAAGTAAAACGATTAGAGAAGGCGCCATTGCGCCATGGAATTCGCCGGCCTATGAACATGAGCGGCATGAACTGCTGGCGTTAGCGGAAGACTACGATCTGCCCGTTGACGTACCTTTTCGTGAACTTAAACAAGCGCATTTAAAGATAATTCACGAAGGAATCCAAGAGCGAGAGTTTGGCGGGTTGAATGGTTTTTTTGCATGGCTGGAAAAACGAAAATATAAAATGCACCTGCGGGTATTTTTGAGTCGTTGGCGCAGTTACCGGCGGTGTACGCATTGCAATGGGGATCGACTCAATACGGAAGCGTTGGCTACGTCCGTTGGCGGATCAAATATCGCAGAAATATGTCAAATGAAGATTCGCGACGTGATTTCTTTTTTTGACGAATTGGATTTGAGTGAGTGGCAGTTGAGTGTGGGGAAATTGATCCTCGAACAAGTCCGCGGAAGATTGTATTATCTAGACAAAGTCGGACTTGGTTATCTGACGCTGGATCGCACGTTGCGGACACTTTCTGGCGGCGAATCTCAAAGGGTGGCTTTGACGACGGCGCTCGGATCGAGCCTTGTTAACATGCTTTACGTGTTGGATGAACCGTCCGTGGGATTACATCCGCGTGACGTAGAGCAGTTATCGACGGCGATCTTGGATTTGCGTAATCGAGGTAACACGGTTGTCGTGGTCGAACACGAACCATCGATGATTCAATTGGCTGACCAAGTTGTTGAATTTGGCCCAGGAGCGGGAAATCGGGGCGGTCGGATTACCTTTCAAGGCACTCCGGAGGAAATGCTCAAAGATGAAAAATGTTTGACGGGAGCATACTTATCCGGAGCACGGGGTGAAATGGTGTCGAGCGAACGTCGTAAAACAAATCACGGCTGGATAAAGTTGAGTGGAGCCACGGGCCATAATCTACAAAATGTCACAGCAGAGTTTCCGCTCGGTGTGTTGTGTTTAGTTACGGGAGTCAGCGGCAGTGGTAAGAGTACGTTGGTTCAGGACACTCTTTACGGAGCCTTGTGTAAACGCAAGCGGCAAAACGGATCCAAACCCTTGCCTTTTAAGGACATTGTCGGCGACGGTCAAATTGATGAAGTCGTACTGATTGATCAAAGTCCCATCGGGCGGTCACCACGTAGCAACCCGGTAACCTATATCAAAGCGTTTGATCAAATTCGAAAGGTTTTTGCCGAGACGCTTGATGCACGAACACACAATTATGCGCCTGGCCATTTTAGCTTTAACGTGGACGGAGGTCGATGTACGACTTGTAACGGTGATGGCCATCTGGAAATTGACATGCAGTTTCTCGCGGATGTGTTTATGAAATGTCCCCAATGTGGTGGCAGTCGATATGGGGATGATGTGTTGCAAGTAACATATCGGGGGATGAATATTGCTGATGTATTGGATATGACCGTGCGGGAAGCATTTTCGTTTTTTCGCGGTCAACCTAAAGTGCAAACAAAATTAAAAAGACTAATCGATGTGGGGCTGGAATATTTGACACTTGGACAACCTGCTAATACCCTGTCGTCCGGAGAAGCTCAACGACTCAAACTAGCCTCCTACATGTCGACTAAGAAAAGGCAACGAACGCTGTTTGTCCTTGATGAACCAACGACAGGGTTACACTTTAGCGATGTGTTGGTGCTGCAGGATTGTTTTGATACATTGTTAGCCGTGGGGCACTCTATGATTGTTGTCGAGCATAACCTGCAACTAATGCAGGCAGCCGATTACATCATCGACCTCGGTCCAGGGGCGGCGGACGAAGGTGGAATGGTTGTGGCAAGTGGAACACCTGAGCAAGTGGCTGATAATCCTGATTCTTACACCGGAAAATATCTCAAGGAAGCACTCAAGCAGGTGACGGAGACAGCTGGATGATGGAAATCGAAAATATAGAAATCGAGATGATTCAAGGGCCATTTAATAGCATCAGCACTCAAGTGTTTGTGCGGGCGAATGTTGAAGGTAATCCTGACGGACAGTCCGCTTGGCAAGCTGGCTGGCGGATTGTAGGCCAAATTACTGGGCCTTATTGCGTGCACAGTGAAACGTTAGCGGCAGTAATTGCTTTTCAAGACCAAGGCGACGGCGCGGGCTTATTGGCCACTACGAAAATACCAGATCCCTGCGCTTGGACGGCTAGGCTGCCGGCGACATACAAGGTTGATATTGAATTGACGTATGCTGGGGAATGTAAACAAAAATCACAGCAGGTGTTTTCGTTTCGCGGTAACGAAATCCGACAGAATAGTTTTTATCAGACCGATTTAAATGGCAACTACCGGCGGTGGGTGTTGCGTTGCGTTCAGCACCCCTTAGACGATGCACTCGCGGATGGAGGCGAACAGTTTCGCGAGGAAGGACTGGTCTGTACAGTGTTGAATCCAACCACAGAGCAATGTAATTTGGCGACTCTTAATGGCGTAGCGATTTTGTCGATTGTGCAGCAACCAGATTCCGAAAAGACAGTTTCCGCAATTAAAAAACTTGATGTTTGGGGATGTGTAACGGCGTGTGTTATCGCTGGCGATGTTGAGATCCAATCCGTTGACTTAAAAAATGTGCGGATACCGATTGGCTGCCGGGTCTCGGATATCAGTAAACCGTTGCCTGAATGGGCACAGTTTAGTGTTATAGATATCGCAAGTATCTCGGATAGCGCAATCGTTGATTGGCAGAAGATGCCAGTTATAGTTTCTGACGTGCGACCCTTTGAGGATTGTGCGGCAGCGCGTAAACAATGTGCAGTGCTGCAAAAAGACGTAGCAACGCAAGGTGATTATGCGGGGTATTGCATATTTCCTACGAGTTAACAGGACTTAACACGAATTCACATTGATTGAGTGACCGCCAAGTTTAAATGTTTGTACAATACCATTTGGTGATTTCCCCTATTGATGAGAGATAAGGCAATGATAGAAAATTCACGATTACGGTTTATCGGTGTTACGCTGGCCCTATGTCTGGTGGGTGTGCTCGCCGCGACGGCGCAAGAATGGCAACAGTTTCGTGGTCCTGGCGCACGAGGTGTCAGTGACAATCCAAAACTACCGTTAACTTGGGATTTAGAGGCCAAGAAAAACATTCAATGGAAGGTGCCGACGATAGGACGTGGTTGGTCTTCGCCCGTTGTGACCGGCGGGAAGATCTTTTACACAGCAGTCGCTAATGAAGGTGAAACAGAAGCGGCTAAAAAGGGACTGTATTTTGGAGGCGATCGTAATCGTCCCCCAACCGGAGTGCATCATTGGAATGTCGTTTGTCGTGACTTAAAGACGGGGAAGCAGATTTGGGTACGTGAAGTACATAAAGGGAACCCAACCGCACCGGTGCATATCAAAAATAGCTTCGCTTCATCCACACCAGTGACCGATGGGAAATACTTGTATGTTTCCTTTGGCCACCAAGGAACTTATTGTTTTGACTTAGCAGGCGAGTTGATTTGGAGCCATGACGGTGTTGCGGCGAAAATGCGTAACGATTGGGGCACTGCGGCTTCGCCAGTACTACACGGTGATTCGCTAATCATCGTGGACGATAACGATCAGCAATCAAAGTTGCAAATGCTCGACAAGACTACCGGCAATCTGATATGGGACGTCAAAAGAGATGAAAACAGCAACTGGTCGACGCCATTTGTTTGGGAAAATTCACTCCGCACGGAAATTATTGTTCCGGGCACCGGTGCTAATCGAGCCTACGATCTACAGGGGAAGCTGTTGTATCAATTCAGCGGCAATTCCAGCATTACGATTGCAACAGCCTACGCTGAGAATGATCTACTTTATGTCAGCTCGGGATATGTGCTTGATGCGCGTAAACCGTTGTTTGCAATTCGGCCCGGAGCAAAGGGCGATATCACACTTAAAGCGGATCAAACAAGTAACGATCATATTGTGTGGTGCCAAAAAAATGCGGCTCCTTACAATCCCTCGACGCTGCTGTATCAGGGAAGAATTTACGTGTTGTATGATCGAGGGTTCTTTGCCTGTTTTGATGCTCGTACCGGTAAAGAAATCTACTCGCGGCAACGCATCAATGGCGGTCGCGCATTTACCAGTTCGCCTTGGGCTTATCGAGGGCACGTGTTTTGTTTAAATGAAGATGGCGAGACATTTGTCTTTAAAGCGGGCGATCAATATGAATTGGTAGGACGGAATCGCTTAGGAGTCGAAGAGATGGCAATGGCCACGCCAGCGTTAGCCGGTGATCAATTGCTTGTTAGGACTGGAGACTATCTGTATTCCATTGGGCTTTCTTCAATTGAGCAAAAGTAATACGTCTATTTGGTCGAAAATATAGTGGCCGCGTGATGCATGTGGTTTGATGCTTCAAGTGGTTGACAAATTCGCACGTACCAATTCAACTTAAACGCTTAAGAGGATGTAGCTCAGTTGGTAGAGCAACGGACTTTTAATCCGTAGGTCCAGGGTTCAAGTCCCTGCATCCTCACTACAAAGCTCACCTACAAAATTGTTGGTGGGCTTTTGTAGTGTTTGGCTCAGATGCTTTTGCAAAAAAGTCGAACTTCGTTACAATTAATGCTGTATGAAGAGTGTTGTTAGGTAATTTAGCGTTGATTTGGTCAATGCATTGGCAACGGTTTATCAAAGTCGCCGATGTGCTGTCCGATAAGGGCTAAGATTGTTTTTTTGAGTTAGAAGTTGTTGGAAAAGGTAATGATGCTATGCAATTGTCAGTGTCGGTAAGGATTATCGAGTCTTCGTGTAAGACGAAACTTAATCTGCCAATGGACAGGTTTCTTAAGGCGGTAAGTGATTCAGGTGCTGCAGCAGTTTGTATGCGAGCGAGTGCCGCAGGGGTGAAAAGCTATTCCGAATACCGCGTAGGCCTGTGCCAGTCGATAGAAGACGCTGGCTTAGTTGTCTCGATGGTTACAGCCGATTCCGACGTGCCGCTTAACAACGACCGTGGGCCGATGAGTTTACAGAATATCGGCCCTTCGCTCGACGTCGCGGAATCGCTGAATTGTGACTTGATTCGTGTCTGCTTGAAGACTAAAGATGATATCAAAGCGGCTCAGCAAGCGACGGACGAAGCGGCAGAACGCGGGATTCGTCTTGCACATCAACTACACACCGCGACGATTTTCGAAGAAGTCGATCAGATACTATCTGTTCTAAAGAAGATTAACCGCGAGAACTTCGGAATCATTTACGAGCCGGCCAACCTGATGGTCAACGGTCAATCCTATGCCTCCGATACAGTCGAACGACTAGCCCCCTATATCATGAATGTCTATGTACAGAATCATCGCTTGAATCCAGAAGGCGGGGATTCACTGGAAACATATTGCCGTGGTGAAGTCCGCTTTGATCATTTGCCGTTGTGGGACGAGGGCGGAGTTGATTTTGGCGAAGTCTTTACGGCGCTCAACAAAATAGGCTATGACGGTTACTTTACGATTCACCAAGCTCAAGGAATTCGTACACCTGAAGATGCAGCTAAGTATATTAATCGCTGCCAGGAATTTGTTGCGCAATATCAGTAAAGTCTCGCATACGATAGGCCACCTAAGGTAAGTAAAAATGTCTGCAGCGTCACCGCTTACCAAATACCAATGCCTTTCGATTTTGGTTGTGTCTTTTCTGGGTTGGATGTTTGCCGGAGTGCAAATGGGCATCAATGGAATTGTACATCATCCCGCCGCTCGAGATCTGTTAGGTGCCAGCGCTGAAAAGGCTGAAGTCGCAAAATGGTCGGGTTGGTTGGTTGTTGCATTTTTACTAGGAGCCGCCGCTGGCGGCTATTTGTTTGGCTGGGTTGGTGACCGCTTTGGGCGGTCACGAGCGATGTCCCTGAGTATTGGATGCTATGCTATTTTTTCTGCCGTCAGTGCTTATTCTCCGTCAGTGGAAGTTTTCTGGGTGCTACGGTTTTTGACTTGTATCGGTATTGGCGGAATGTGGCCAAACGGAATGGCACTGCTACAGGAAGCTTGGCCCAACACAGCAAAACCAATTCTAGCTGGAGTGTTGGGGACGTCCGCAAATGTCGGCATTATGTGTTTTGCTCTGTTGTGTATGCAAGTGGATGTTACGCCGGACCATTGGCAGTGGGCGATGCTGGTAGGTGGCAGTCCGATATGTTTAGCCGTCGCGGCGTGGTTTCTCGTGCCGGAGTCGCCGAAATGGTTGGCTCAAGCGCACCACCAATCTGCGACGGGCAAACAGGTTGGAATGAGTGAAGTATTTTCTCCCCCGCATTTGCGGCTAACGATTATTGGCATTGTATTAGCGTTTGTTCCTTTGTTTGGTGGCTGGGGTGTCGCTAATTGGGCCAACTATTGGTCGGCTGAATTTGATGAACAAGTGACCGCTAAGCAGGGTATTGGAGATGATGGTTCCACGACACAAGCGGCTGCCTCCGGTAAAAAAATTCAGATTTCTGCAGCTCAAGCATCGTTTCACCGTTCTTGGCCCGGAGCGATAAGTAGTTTACTTGGCGGAGCCTTAGCTTTTTTGCTGGGCCGCCGATTTAGTTATGCATTACTGTGTCTCTTGGCCTTTACCTGCACTCAATTCCTGTATTCGGTGCCAGATCCATCCGCCGACGGTTTCTTGTTTTGGGTGCGTGGACTTGGGTTTTTCAGCGGATTCTTTTTTGGGTGGCTGCCGTTGTGCCTGCCCGAGATGTTCCCCACGCGTGTGCGGTCGACCGGTAGCGGAGTTAGTTTTAATTTTGGACGGATCGTAGTCGCTTTGTTGATAATCGTGACTTCCTTGGCATTGAAATCGTATTTTGAAGGCAGTTATGATCAAGTCGGTCTCGTTTGTGGGTATGTTTATTTGCTGGGCGTGGTGACAGTATTTCTGTTGCCAGCACCCTCAAAAGATAGCCAGCTTGGGGAAGAGGTGTTGAGCGTAGGTGTCGATGGATAATGACATAAGTTTGTCAATCAGAAAAATCCACAAAAAACGCGACATAAATGTGAGGATAGGTAGAAAATGATTATCGTGACTTACATAGCATACATTGTTGGCATTGCTTTTGGCATTTTGGTGTTGGCATGGATTGTCGGGTATTTTGTACCGCAAAACATGACCGTGACACTTTCGAAAACATTGTCAACATCGGCTACCGAAATTTTCGAACCGATCAACGATTTGCGAACTTGGCCAGTATGGAGTGCTTGGAGTCCCGAGAAGATGAAGGGATATGTGAGTGAATTTAGTGGACCCGACAGTGGAGTGGGGCAAGTGTGGACGTGGAGTGAGACAAAGTATCCCGGTAAAATTGAAATACTTGAAAGTGTGACTAATCAACGGTTTGTTTATGCATTGAGTATGGAAATGTGTCCTGAGCCGATGATTTCCACCATATATTTCACCGAGCAAGACGGTCAGACGGAGGTGCTGTGGGAAAATACGGTGGATTGGGGAAATCGTCCGTTGAGCCGACTAATTGGATTTCTAATGGGGAAACAGATGCTGTTGGGGTCCATGAAGTTTGGTTTAAATTCTCTCGAACAACGCGCTAATGAACAAAGCAGTGGATAGGATAACCGAGTAGCAGGAGAAAATATGTTGCTTATTTATGTGGCTTGGATTCTTGTTCTTTTACTTATACTGCTCATTCTTCGCACGGTGTTATCGCTGATTGGGTCTCAGTTGCCGGATGAGCATTTGACTGAGGTGGTTCGAGATCTACCTATCGCGTTAGACGATGCATTTCGCGTAATGCGAGATTTAGAGACATGGCAATCTTGGAGTTATTATTGTTCTGCGCGGCTAGGGAATTATCAAAGTGAATTCAGCGGGCCGCGAGTCGGACTGGGGCAAGTTTGGCGATGGCGTGGAAACCAAATGTCTGGTCACATGGAGATTCGTCAAGAATGGTACGGCATGCGGTTGTTGACATGTGTTGTCTGGGATGCGATTCCGGAGTCCAAATGGGATCGAATTGAGTTTGTTCAACATGGTGGCCTGTGCCGGATTATCTGGCAAACGTACGGTGATCTTCCAGCAGACCCGTTAGAACGCGTATGGCAGGTTCTGTTAGGCCCGCGGATGCTGAATCGAGCGAAGAAGCAATCGCTCGCTGGTTTACAAGCTTTTATTGAGGAGTCTGACGATATTTAATTACCTTTTCCCCTGCTGTACTTTGCACTGGGCCGGGATATCGATTTCTGCCACGTTGGAACTCAAATTGGCACGAATTACAAGTTAACAAAAATCGAGTTTGGCAACTCGCCTAGCATCTTAGAAGACGTCTGATATAATTAAGAGGCAGATGAAAATTAGCAATTTGTACGTCAGGCGTGAGCCGAGGGAAACAGCTGATGAGTTTGAAGATGATGGCAATAAAAGGTTTGACCCGACCGATGCTGGTTCTGTTTGCAATGCTGATGTGTAGCAGATCAAGTGTTAATGCGGAGTTACCGCACGCGGTGGTTGCGGAAAAACCTGCAAAAGGACCGGCAGTGAAAGTTGCTCAGGGATTCATGATTCCTTACAACGCTAAGATTCCTGGGACAGATGTGACTTACAAAATGATTCCGATCCCAGGCGGCATCGTTCAGCTAGGTAGCCCAGCTAGTGAAGAGGGTCGCGAGGCTTCAGAAGGCCCGCAGGTTGAAGTCGAGATCAAACCGTTTTGGATGTCGCAATACGAATTGACATGGGCTGAATACAAGGCCTATATGGAAGTGCACGATGTGTTCAAAGGATTTGAAACTCATGGGATGCGTAAGATAACCGAGAAGCACGAAAAGCTGATCATTTCGGCGCCATCAAACCTCTATGACCCCTCATTTACTTTCGTCAACGGTGAGGCATTAGACCTGCCAGCTGTTTCGATGAGCCAATACGCGGCTAAACAATATACCAAGTGGTTGTCGTTAATGAGTGAACGATTCTATCGATTGCCGACCGAAGCGGAGTGGGAACATGCTTGTCGAGCGGGTACAAAGACCGCCTATTCGTTTGATGGCAAAGTGGAAAACTTGGACGATTATGCTTGGCATTACGGCAACGCAGAAGAAACGACACATGCAGTGGGTGAAAAACGTCCCAATCCATGGGGCCTACACGATATGCATGGAAACGTTGCCGAATGGGTACTCGATGCGATGAATGACGATGGGTTTACGGCGTTAAAGAAGATTCAAGCCAAACGATTGACGGTAGAACAAGCACTGATCAAGTCCGATAAATTATATCCTCGCGTTTGCAAGGGGGGATATTATGATACAGATGCCGTATCCTGCCGCAGTGCTTCGCGTTTGGCGTCAAGTGATGATGAATGGCGTCAAGAGGATCCCAACATTCCTCTGAGTCCTTGGTGGTTTACTAGTGGTCCATCCTTAGGCGTAGGAATGCGAATCATCCGGCCACTGTCTGAACCGACAAGTGAAAAACGCGAACAATATTGGCAGGCGGCTACTGAGGGTATTCGTTTCGATGTTGAGTATCGCATCGATGAAGAGGGTCGCGGTGCCCGTGGTTTTGTTGACCCAGAGCTTCCTCAAGCAACGAATAATCTACAGTCCAAGCAATGAAGTCAATCAAGCTAGCTGCAGCTGCACTGAACCAAACTCCATTGGATTGGGAGGGCAATGTAGCGCATATTCATGTAGCGATTGAGCAAGCGAGGGACGAAAATGTGCATGTCCTTTGTTGCCCAGAGTTGTGTATCACTGGCTACGGCTGTGAGGATGCCTTCTTGGCTACGGGTGTCCATGAAACAGCCCTGGAAATGCTTGCAGAGATCATTCCAGCAACCAAATCCATGGTGGTTTGTGTGGGGCTGCCTCTGTCGTTTGAGGGCAATTTATACAGCGCTGCTGCTGTCATCGCCGATGGTGCATTAATTGGTTTTGCGGTGAAGCAAAACCTCGCCGGTGACGGTCTGCATTATGAGCCACGATGGTTTACAGCCTGGGAAGCTGGACGCGTGGCAGAGTTGTTTATTAACAATGAATCGTACCCTCTGGGCGACCTGGTTTTTCAGTGCAGTGATGTACGCATTGGATTTGAAATATGCGAGGACGCCTGGGTTGCAGACCGACCCGGCGGCAGATTGGCCGCGCGTGGTGTCGACGTGATATTGAATCTTAGCGCCAGCCATTTTGCGTTCGGCAAACATCAAGTGCGACAGCAGTTTATCTTGGAGGGCACGCGCGAATTCCAAGTTGCCTATGTGTATGCAAATTTGCTAGGCAATGAGGCTGGACGAGCCATCTATGATGGGGACACGATGATTGCTAGTGGCGGTGAAATATTCGCTTCTGGACCTCGCTTCTGTTTCCGCGATTGCGTTCTGACGTCTGCTGTTGTTGATGTGCAGACCCAAGATGCTCAACAAGCGTCCAAACAAACGGGAGTGGTTTGTTGTGAGGTCGAATTTGTTGCTGAGGATGAGTCGTGTAACAAGATTATTCGCGGCGAGTGGGAAGACAGTTCACAATTGAAGGAAGAGGAGTTTGCACGTGCGATCGCACTCGGTTTGTTCGACTATATGCGCAAAAGTAGTTCGCGCGGATTTATCGTGTCGCTAAGTGGCGGAGCGGATTCGGCTGCCGTTGCAACGCTGGTGGCCTTGATGGTTCAATTTGCTGAACAAGACATCGGCGCGGCGGAACTGGCGGTGCGTCTGCGCTTGAAATGGGATAGTTTTCAGATTGTGGATCCGGCTGATGCAAAGGCGGTGGTGCGGGAAGTCGTGCGGGAGTTGTTGTGGTGTGTATATCAAGCGACTCGTAACAGCACGGATGTGACGCGTAACGCTGCTCAAGCAGTGGCTGACGGCTTAGGGGCAACTTTCTTTGCCATCGATGTTGATTCATTGGTGACGGATTATACTCAAAAAGTGAGTGATGTGTTGGGTCGTACACTGCAGTGGGAAACAGATGATTTGGCGCTGCAGAATATCCAAGCACGTGTCAGGGCACCGAGCGTGTGGATGCTGGCAAATGTACGTGGGGCGTTGTTACTGGCGACAAGTAATCGATCCGAAGCAGCTGTTGGGTATACCACGATGGATGGTGATACCTGCGGCGGTATCGCTCCGATTGCAGGTATCGACAAGGCCTTTTTGCGGCGATGGCTGCAATGGATGGAAACAACGGGCCCGCAAGGACTTGATCCGGTGAGTGAGTTGCAACAGGTAAACGCTCAGCAGCCGACGGCGGAATTGCGGCCAGTGGGTGAGAATCAAACAGATGAATCGGACTTAATGCCCTATGAGATTTTGGATCTAATCGAACGATTAGCGATTCGTGATAAAATGATGCCACGCGAAATCTTAGAAGTATTGGTGACAGATTCGGTGGTACTGGCGCGGCGAGCAGATCGACGCCAAGTGATTGAATGGATTACGCGATTTTTTACATTGTGGTCGCGGAATCAATGGAAACGCGAACGGTTTGCTCCATCGTTTCACGTGGATGACGAGAACCTAGACCCTAAAACATGGTGCCGGTTCCCAATTCTCTCAGGTGGTTTTCGCCGTGAACTTGAGCAATTAGATTAGGTGCTACTGTGCAAGGGATGATTTGCTTGTAACTCTGCTGCTTGTAACGAATTTAGGCGTTGATAGAGCAACGCTTACAGAAAGTGAGTCGGTTGCCTCGGTCGTTGTATAGCACTTCATCCATAAATGCTCGCATCAAGACAATCCCTCGACCGCTGGGTTTGTCCAAATTCGCAAAATCGGTCGGATCGGGAACTTCCTCAGGATTAAACCCGGCACCTTCATCTTCGATCGTGACCCGAATCATGCAGTCGTCGAGTAACTGACATTCTACTTTGACTTGTTTGGCTGGATTGAGTTGGTTACCGTGTTTGACAGCGTTTGCGAGCCCTTCCTCGAGTGCTAGTTGCAAATCGGGTAGGTCCACGTCGCTCACCCCATTTTTTAACCATATATCCATAATCTGCTGCTGAATCGATGTGGATTCATTCAGATCGCTGGAAAATGATTGGCTAAATAACATGGATTCTGACATGGTGTTTCCGCAATACGTTGTAACTCGATTTACGCAACTAAGGCAAGAGTTATCACAAATGTCGAGGGGTCAATTGAGGGTGTGACAAAACAACACGAAGGTTACTTAAAATGATTTAAGTGCTTTTTCTACGTTCTTGTGAATGTCGAAAACTTTTGTGAGTTTCGTAACTTTGAATATTTTCAACAGATCGGCGCGTAGGTTACACATACTGAGTTGACCGCCGGACGCATCGACCTTTTTCTTCATGTTGATCAGTTTGCCGAGTGCAGCACTTGAAAGATGTTCAACAGATTGAAAATCGAGCACGATCTTCTTTAACTGATGGTCATCGACCAAACGATACATTTGATCTCCAACTACTTGGATGACTGCTTCATCGAGAATTCGATTGTCAACAAACCTAGCAACGGTTACACCATTAATTGTTTGTACATCTAATCTAGTTGCGTCGGACGCCATAAAACACCTATTTATTTATTAGCCTATGGGAATTCAAAATGGTTCGAAAAAGACGATTTACGTCAATGTTAACAAACTCCTGTAATAATGGCATCAAATCCCCTGAATTACAAGGACTAGATTGTAAATGAAGTAGAATGATTTCCGCTTCGGTAACGCGTTGGTAAACGTGAACGGATTATAGCAAATATAGGACGTGCTAGTGGCTAGTGCAAAGGTGGGTATTGATAAGGAACACACAGACTTTTTGAAGAATATGCTGTGGTGATACCTTGTAAAATACGTTAAACATGCGACAACTATTTTTGCTGTTGGGTTCACGTTCAATGGCTGGGTTTTAGTATTTAAAGCAGAGTCGTTACTCAGACTGCTCTGTAGTCAAAAAGCGGTGTACAAAGGACAATAAATTGAACGTACTGGAATTTCTCATTACGGATAGTTCTCCCATTATTGCAGTCTCACAGGCATCCCCATTCTATGCGGGGATAGGTGCTTGGACGATCGAGCTACTCGTTGCTGGCTTGATTTTATACGGATTGAACCGTGAGGAGAAAAAAGTATTTGCTCGACGCGCGGCAAGCAAATTAAACGACTAAGCGTTACCGGCGGTTGCAGCAATGCAAATAGTTGGCAGCGTACAAGTCAGATTTTATTTTTCAACTCGAGTTGTCGCAGTTGCTGAGGGCGGTTTTAGATGGGCATCTAGCCAGCCATACATTAGTTGCCGAGATTCATGGGCGACACTGTGACCCCGACCATGAACGTAAAACCCAAAGTTTTGTGGAGCTTTCTCTAGTTCGTAAACATCCATCACACGCATTAACATTAACAGCCTTTGACGTTGCGTGCCTCCGTCTCCGTCGTTCAAAGCGGAAACGTCCATAAAGGCACGTGGAGCGACGAGTGCTATGATCTCGTGAAAATCGATGGGAGGAAGTTTGCCTTCGATGATTCCAGGGCGGATGTGTTTAAAATATATGTACCAGCGGTCACGTGCCCAATTGATGACTCCTTCGTTGTGACGAAAAAACGAGGCCCCGCAGTTGCAGGCAGATACCTTAATTCGATCATCGTAGGCGGCTAAGAATATCGTCCCGTGTCCGCCGAGTGAATGTCCAAGTGCACCGATCTGATTTGGATCTACTTGGTCGAGCGATTGTAATACATCGATGGCGATGGAATGTTCGTAAGTGAACTTGCCGACGGCTGTCCACTCGGGATGCTTTTTATAGAATTGGGCCGTTTCATAGGAACCCTCGCTCGGTGTGCGATGCCCCGACACAAAATGTTCCGGAGCGATGACGATGTACCCCCGCCGACATAGATGATCTAGGTACGCTTTATCAGGATTGTCGATGAGTCCTGCCGCCCGTTTTTTCCCATACTGATAAGTTCCATGCAGAGCAACGACTGCGGGTGCTTTTGCCTTTAAATTTAGAGGTATTCCCAAGTAGGCATGCGCTCGTTCGTCTGCTTCGACGTTGTAGCTGATGAGTTGTCGTGTGTAGAGTCCGTCAACGACGACGCTTTCGTGTATTTTCAGATCTAAAGCCGATTTCTCAGGTTTGTGTTGATCACGCAATAAATCTAAGTATCGTTGCTTTAAGATTTTGCGATGCGCGTGCCAATCTGCTTGATTTTCGATTCCCTCAAGTAAATCATCCCATGACGATGTGATAACTGGCGGTGCCGAGGTCTTTCGCGGCGGTGCTTGGGCAACGGTGAGCGTGGCGGTAGTTAATATTAGACAAAATGCGAGCAGCAATGGTTTAGTCATCTCTAAGTACTCTTTTAGGTTTAGTGTTATTATTGTTGCGCGGTTCGAATCGACCTACCGGATAACCCCGTTTGTAGGAAATGATATAAGAGCCGTTGGGCGTGCTATATTTTACAAGTTCGTCACGGTATTTAAAATCTGTTTTACCCTTTCTAGTGGCCGCTTGTGCACCGTCGACGAGCAGGTATTTCGCTGCAAATTTGTTGACGATCAGTGTGCGGTTTCCTACTCCGTGGCCCGTATTGGTTATTACTTTGCCATCGATGTCGGCATCGGAAATCAAATGTGCGTCGACGGTAAATCCAGCCGTTTGTAGGTTGGTCACCATTTCACGAGTGTCGGCGATTGGGCATGTTGAGTCGCTTGTACCGTGGCTGACAACGATCTGAGCTGTATTGCCTAGAGCTTGCATTTGTTTCAAGTGTTGGGGGTGCCCGAGAAAGCGTAGCGCTTGAGCGTCTTTGCTTAGGAAATGGATATGGTCGGGCAGGGGGCTGTAACGCGCATTTAGGCTGCTCCCGCCGGGTCGATTGAAGGCAATATCGTCGCTCAGCTTACACATACCCGAAAGGTCGATAATGCACGCAAAGGTCCGTGGCGCGAGTTTGTTGACCATCAATGCTACGTTGCCACCACCGGAACCACCCGCTGAGTAGATTCTGCCTGAGTCGAATACAACGGCCTGTTGAATTAGTCCGTTAAAGACGTAATGTAATGCGCGTAGGCAATCGAGGGCCTGTAAGTAGCCGAAATCATAGGGAATATCTTTGTGCCGACTTTCGCTTTGAATGTAGTCGACATTAATCGCTACTACGTTGTAGGTGCTAGCGAGATATGCTGGGCTGGGTGCGCCTGATGCGGCTTTACCGCCCCAATTGTGGATCGAAAGCATCAGTCCCGTTTGAGGTGTCACGTGTTCGATGCTGCCACCGGGATAGGTGATATACGCTTTGATACTACGGTTTCCCGGTGTTTGGGCTTTATTGGCAAGCAGATGTGGGGAGTCTTGAGCGGGTAAGAGGACCGTACCGTTTTTCTGTAGCAGTTCGGGCCACGGGGCGGTACCTGCAACAGGCGATGCAAAGGAGGCTGTCAAAATGAACAGTAAAATGTATTTCGGGCTCGTATAATTGGGCATTTCTATACTCTTAAAACAGATAGATAGATTGTGTTGTTGCGATCTTTCTAAGTACCTAAAGGTGGATACATCCTATTTCTTGGTCTGAAACTTCAACGAATATAGATCTGC
The DNA here is from genome assembly GCA_963934735.1 of uncultured Planctomycetaceae bacterium. Classification (GTDB taxonomy): domain Bacteria; phylum Planctomycetota; class Planctomycetia; order Pirellulales; family Pirellulaceae; genus UBA721. The sequence goes on along the minus strand of CAWVZW010000012.1, from coordinate 20,195 downwards.
ATCTTTAAGGACGAATCGTATGCGAATTGTTTGTCCAGCAAGTTGTGTGAGATCTGGATTACCTTTCCACTGAATAGCACGGCCCACTGTGTCACCAAAGTGTTCGGGACAATTTTCAAGTTTAAACTCTTCGATCGGTGAGCCTTGGGCGTCTTGAAGTTCTACTCGGATGCTGCCGGCGACAGAGGTTGAGTAGTTGAGCTCCAATTGGTTGCCAGTGAATTTGATCGGTTTTGTGATGACTTCACCACCCGCCATCGGAGCTGCCAGAGATACAAAACCATCTAGCCGCAGCGTGTAGCGTCTAACGGCGCTTCCCTTTCCGGTCCAATAACTTTCACTAGCATAAAATGATAATTCATCGGGTGCACCGAGTAACGTGTTGGCAGTTTGCACGACGTGCCAAGCAATGTACTGGTGACCGTAGTTCCAAGAAGACGGACGTTCAATCCCGGGACGAAAGAAGGCTTCATTCCAACGTTTGAATTCATGACCGTCGCGACTGGACATAAGTAGTGCATCGGTAATGGCTGTTCCGTAACGAGGGGAAACCGAACTGCGCATTTTACGGTGCTTGTTTTCTGGCAAGGCTGTCAGTTGTGGTGACTCGCCGCGCTCAGTGTATCGCGTTGGGAAGCCGATCAGGATGTGAGGGGCACGCGCGTAGGGTTTGATTTGATTGGTGTAGAGTTGCTCGTGGGGCGAATCGGTATAGCTTAAGTCGGTGATGTCGTCCCAATGAACGAGGTCGTCGGATGTTGCCGTACGGATTGCGCGAATACCAGCAGGCTTCCACTCTTCTTTGTTGGTGGTCCCCTTAGTGAAGTACCGCCAATAGGCACGGTATTTGCCGATTGTTGCATCCCAAAACGCCAGGTTCTGTGAATCGAATGCGCCCACTCCAGACAAAATGGGCTGTTCGGTAATCGGCTTGAAGTTGATACCGTCAGCTGATTTCAAAGGAATTAAACCGTTATTATCTTTTGACCGGACAATTGCTTTATAACGAGCATCCTTGGGAGCCGTTGGATTGTTATCCAAGAAGACTGCGGGGTGGCCTGCGTCGATTTGTAGTGCCCCCCGTTTTTCGCTAATGATGGCAATGTTATTGTTTTTAGAACCGTTAAACTCGTGAATGCCAAGATTGGGTTTCGTCCAGTGAATACCGTCTTTACTTTCGGCATAACAACAAAAAAGTGGATGGATGCTTGAGTTTAGCTTGCCTTGGGAAACTTCTAGATGCCATGCTTTGTAGTACATGCGGTAAATATCACCGTCTTGAAACACGCTATGGTAGCCACTGCCGCTACCTTCCCACGGCGCGTCATGCACAATTGCAATCTCACGAGGAATTGGTCTGTGAAGTCGTTGCTCAGCTTTACCAACGAATCGATCGATCATAAAAGAATCGATGAATAGCTCCCGCCGCTCGCCTATATCGATTGCAGCAGCGTTTGATTGCTGCTGAGCGTGTAGGGAGGGACTCAGGCAACAGCAAGTCAACAAGACCGCGATTGTTCGACTTGCGGCAGTCGTATTTAGTTGCAAAGAGCGAGGTTGAAGTGGAATAATTGCCATCTGTTCACCTTTGTTTTAATAGGTTACATCTCGTTTGGAATTTTTACTTTGGCTAAGTATATCCTAGTTTTTTGTTCATGAGATGAGTAGTAACTGATCCACAGTATCCCGTTATGCATGACGAGCCCCAGCGTTACTTGTCGGAATCGCAGAGGTAAACAGGAGCACGAGAGGCAGAATTCGATGAATGACGAATCTCATTTGGGGTCCGTTTGCATCACGTTGTTAGTTACTTTAGCCTGCAACCCCTGAATTACCACAACCTTATCTTGGGGATTTTGTGAAATGGCTGTGTTGTTAGAAACGTTAACGCCTTGAGGGGCGTTGGTGATTACCAATGCGGTTTTGTGGAAGTCACGAATGGTATTTCGATTTGCCGTAACGCTTGCTTCCGACGCAAAAAGAGCGTGTCTCCACGTCGTGAATTGATTGTGTGTTAATGTCACTTTGGATCCGGCTAATGCCCACACGCCAAAATTAGGCGGCCCGGCTTTCCTTATCGTAATTCCTTGAAAGCGATTTCCTGTTGCGACAACAACGCCGCCGACGCGAATCCCAGCCACCCCTTCGCCATGAATGGTGTTGTTATCGAACGTCGCCGTGGCGCCTTTGAAAACCATTGCAATTGGCGGTAGCCCACCCTTACGTGAAAGGATGTTGTTTGACAAATGGACGGTCCAACCAGCATGAATGCCCACGGCAACCATGGCATTGTCGATAATTCTATTGTCCCGCATCGTCGCTTGTCCGGTTTTACAAGCATCGAAACCGATTCCAGCCGATTTATTGTGATGGCAGTGATTACCGATTAATGTTGTCTGTGCATCGCTGCGTTGTCCGATTCCGGCGAGCGCATTTTCATAACATTCGTTGCCTTCAATGAGTGCAACAGCCGCCCCTTCGGTGCCTATGCCCGCTGCTAGATTGCGGTAACAACGGTTGTTTATGATTTTGGGGCGCGCATGATCTCGTGAACCAATCCCTGCGAGTTTGTTTTCGTAACAACGATTGTTGCGAATTGTTGGCTCTACGTATTTTTCGTTTCCGATACCCGTCATGTCATTTTGATAACAATCATTGTCTTCGATAACAGGTTTTGTCATGGAACCGGTTCGTATCCCGATACCCGCACGGCGGTTTTTGTAGCAGCGGTTTCCCCGCACGATAGGGCAAGCGCCTTCGGCGATGCCTATACCCGCTCGGATATTCGAGTAACAGATGTTTTTAGTGACCAACGGACTAGCGTTATCATGTCCAATTCCGGCATAGAAATTTTCGTAACAGATGTTTTCAGATATGATCGCCGTTGATTTCTTCATCGACCCAATGCCTCCGCCCATATTACGGTACGAGATATTTCGAACTATTTGTGGCGACACCTGTTTGTTGGGATTTCCCGTGATGGCGATCCCGGTATACCCGATATGGTGAACGATGTTATTTTTGACGGCACATTTTGAGATGCCGGTGATCGCGATCCCAGCGACACCCGGTGCGCCAATATGTTCATACGACTGTAAGCTTCCTTGTGTAGCATGATGTTTTTTCCATTTTGCGTCGTCATAAACCCCAACATTGGTAATGGTGAATCCATCAAGAACGGCTTCTTCGGCCAAAGCAACACCTGGGCCCTCACCCTGGTCGCCGCCCCCGTTAATAATAGTGCTTTCTGTTCGGAGCAGCCCTAGTTTGCCTTGTATGTTATCCCCAACACTTTTGAGAGTGATGCCGCGTTTCAACACTAAGCGTTCGTAATAGGTACCGGGATCGACGAGGATGACATCACCGGTACTCGCAGCGTCGATGGCGGCCTGGATGGTCTTATGCTGCTCGGGCACCATAATTTCTTTGGCGTGTGAAATCGATGGCAGAATAACTGCTACGGTAGATGCGACAAGAACGGCTAGTAGAGATTGTTTCGTATCGTTCATATTGATACTCCAGTCGGTTACGTTTAGTGATCACTAGCGAACATTGGTAGTGTCAAACCTGTACGAATACAGATCGCCATCTTTAAGTATAAACCGAATGCGAATCGGTTTCCCAGCTAAAGTAGACACATCGGTCCCGGATTTCCAGCGAATGACTTGTTCCGTAGAGTCACCGTAATGTTCGAGGCAATCTTCTCGGCTAAAGCCTGCGAGCGGCTGACCGGCTAGGTCTTGAAGTTCTACATATAGGCCGCCTGCTGCAGAGGTTGAGTAATTTACGCTCAGTTGTTGGCCGGTAAAAGTCACAGGTTTTGTGATGAGCTCGCCGCCGGCCAATGGAGCGTGTAAGGAGACAAATCCGTCGAGCCTAATGATATAGCGGCGTTGTCGGTGCAGGTCATTGAGCCAAGCGTGCTCACTGAAGTGCATGGAGATGTTATTGGGTGCACCGTTGATATCAGATTTGGTTTCCCACAATCCATATGCTTGGTAGTTGTCGCCATACACCCAGTGCCCAGCAGATTCCGGTCCAGGCCGCAAAAATGCCTCGTCCCAACGCATAAATGATTGGCCGTTTCGACTTGCCATGAAAAGACCGTCGGTCAAGTCCGTCGCACATCGCTCATAGGCAATGGTTAATTTGTCGCGGAGGACTATTGGCTCGAGAGTCTTGCCGTGGTCATTGAGCAGACGCGCGACGTATCGTGTGGGGAAACCGACAAGAATATGTGAGGCTCGGTAATAGGGCAGTATCTGATTTGTATACATTTGTTGCGGCGGTGAGTTGGGATAGGTAATGCCTACGGGATCCGTCCATGTTTCGAAGTCTGTCGAAAACGCGACACCAATACTACGGAGTCCCTTAAATTCTCCGTCGCTGAAATATCGCACATACATCATGTAGCGTTTTGTTTTTGTATCCCAAAAACAAGCGTTGTGGGAGTCAAATGCTCCTTTAGTGACAACGGCTTTGTCACTTTTACGAGACCAGTGAATGCCATCAGCGGATTTGAATGTCCATAGTCCTTTGCTCGTAACGGTTCCACCAATTGCTTTGAAGCGTTCCTCCGCTGGACATGCAGGGTTTGTGTCTATAAACGGAGCAAAATTATGAGATTCCGGACTCCCGAGAAAAATGATGTTGTTTTCCTTGGATCCCTGCCAGTCGAAGAGACCGAGTTTAGGTTTCGTCCAATGGATGCCGTCGGAACTGTGGGCATAACAAGTAACTTCGCTTTGTGCTTGCCGTAGTTGTTTGTCGTCGACGATATACTTATGGCCGCGGTAAAACATGTGATAGACATCACCATCCTGAATGATCGTGGAATAGCCACTCGCGTTGCCTTCCCAAGGTTCATTGTATTGGATTGCGATTTCACGACGAGTTGGTTTGTGCAATTGCAATCGTGCTCGCCCACTTATCTTCTCGATCAATGCATCGTCGACAAACAGTTCTCGCCGCGATGCGATTTCAGTCGCTGATGAATGCGACTCCTCGGCGTGTACGGTGAGTGTTAGTTCCACAGTGAGCAGTGCAGAAATGATGATGAATAGATGTTTGATGTTCATGGGTGAGATTTCGTTCGAGTTTGAAGTTGAATCTGGGCTATCGTTGTTTTTTGGATTGAGTGTTTAACGTTGGCATTTGGGCATGGACCGTGGTTTGCCATGCGGCAAGTTTACTTAGTAATTTCGCAGTTATTTGAGTCTGTTTTTGTGCGAGATTGGTGGTTTCACTTATGTCTTCGTCCAAGTTGTATAGTTCAACGCGGTCGCTGTGATGGTATTTTAACAGTTTCCAGTTACCGTCGCGGATGCTGCTGACTGGATCCGTCGTTTGATAGTAGTGCGGATAGTGCCAAAACAGCGGACCGCGGTTGAGTGAAGTGCTTGGATCTTGTAGCAATGCAAATAAGTTGTTGCCATCAACTCGTGAGTTGTGTTCAACGTTTGAGGGGAGGTTGAGAGCCGTTTGCAGTGTGGGGTAGAAATCACAAGTTGTGACGGGTTCATGACTAACGCTGTTGGGCGTGGTGATATTGGGCCAGCGGATGAGCAGGGGAACGCGGACGCCGCCTTCATAGAGCGAGCCTTTGCCGCTGCGGAGCGGAGCATTACTGGTAACAGTGCTGCCACGAAATTTATTAATGAATCCGCCATTATCGGAAGTGAGAATTATGACAGTTTGATCGAGGAGTTTTTGATTTTTGAGTTCGCTTAGTAGTCGGCCGACGTTCTCATCGAGCGACTCGACCATGGCGGCATAGTGTGCGTTGCGATGCCGCTGGCCGTCTTTAAGTAGAGCAGTGTATTTTTCGGTGAGTTCCGGTTTACCTTCGATGGGCGTGTGGACCGTGTAGTAGCACATGTTGAGGAAAAATGGTCGCTCAGAGCGGGATCGGATAATTTGAATCGCTTCGTCGGTGAGGCGGTCCGTTAAGTACTCACCGGGTTGGCCACCGTCGAGTTGAGGTACGTAGCGAAGTTCTTGGCGACTTCCAAACGGGCCGCGATAAGGATAGAAGAAAGTGGCGGGACAGCCCCAGAAAGTACCTCCAATGTTAACGTCGAAGCCGTGTAGTTCGGGGTAAAATCCGGCAGTTCCGAGATGCCACTTCCCGAGGTGCGCTGTCCGGTAACCGGCTTGCTGGAATGACTCTGCGAGGGTCATGTGGTGATGTGCGAGATTTGCTTGCACTGAGGGAGGAATTAATGCTCGATTGGTAGGAGGGCTACGATTGGCCGCTTCATGCCAAATTGTCATGTGTAATTTGGCCGGATAGATGCCGGTCATAATGGATGCTCGAGTGGGCGTGCAAATCGACGCGGCAGCATATGCGTCAGTGAACTTCATACTGTCTTTGCAAAGATTGTCGATGTTGGGAGTTTGGTGCAAATCGGCGCCGTAGCACCCCAAGTCGGACCACCCCAGATCGTCGACTACGATCAATAATACGTTGAGGGGTTTGGCTGGAGCTTTATCGTTCGCGAAACCATTCAGCGTTATAAGGAACAGCGCGATACATAGCGGCAGTGTATGCTTTGGGCTCATGGTTTACAGGCAATCAATTTGCGAGGTGATTATGGATGCAATTCGAACACTGTCAGAATGGCGCGGTGATCCGAGGCAACTGCTTCGTCTAAGACGATGACGGACTTGGCCGTCCAGCGGTCTTGTGGGTGTGCGAGGACAAAGTCGATTTGTTTTGTGGGTTTGGTGACGGGGATTGTTGGTTGTGGCTTGTCTGCGATCGGATTAAACCAATGTTTTGAAAAGATGGTTAGTACTTTGCTTGCAGGAGTTGCATTGAGGTCACCAGCTAGAATCGACAACGTGGCAGGTGTCTTGCCCGCGATTTGTACGAGGTACTTCGCCGAATCCATGCGTTCTTTCGGGTCGGAGCGATGGTCAAGATGTGTAGCCCAGAAGGTTAGATTCCCATGGTTACCGGGCAATTTAATGGTTGCCTGCAAGGCACCTCGTTGTTCACCGTTATCGTGGTTTGGCAGCTTGTGGTTTTTGTGGTTGACGATTTTGTGTTTCGACAGGATGGCATTGCCGTAATCGCCTCCTTGGAACGGAATGTTTTGAGCGAAAATTACTTGCATAGAAGTCGCTTTGGCGAGTACAGCAGGTTGGTCTTGATTTTTGACTCGGGCCGTTGTTCGATCTACTTCTTGCAGTGAAACGATATCGGGATGTACGGAATTGATGACTCTGGCAATGCGGTCGAGATCGAGGACACGGTCGATCCCTTCGCCGTGATGAATGTTGTAGCTAAGTACCCGCAATTGCAGCGGTTTCTCAGCGGCATTGGCGGAAGACAGACATATGGTTAGGCCGAAAAGACAGACCCAAGAAAGTGGTTGCAGCATTAGATAGTTCTCAAGAAGCAGTAGTTGACTTATCTGTTCATTGTGACAGCGTACAAGGTGTGATTCAAGCGGCGGATTGTGATTCACTACAGCAACCGTACTGGGCATCTGCACACATTCACGAAAAGGGACTGTGTTACAATAACCGGCGGGGGCAAGGAAAACGCAGCAGACTATGAATGCGGTACAGCTTGCTTCAGGGATTATGGTTTTTTGTGCAGATATTTTTTATGGAGTTGTGATGCGTTTCAATTGCTATCGAAAAGTTTGTTATCTATCTTGCCTTGCGATCATTTCATCAGCACTAGGTCTTTCTAATGCACTCGTTGCTCAGGACCAATTAGCGGCACTTGTGCGAGTGGTCGATTTGAGCATCGGCGAATCTGTCCAAGTGGAATTATGCAATGGTGAGCATGTTCAAGTGAAATTGCTTGATCTACAGGAGACCCGTGACCCGATTCGTCAGGCAATTCGTAGTGCTATCGTTGAGGTGCAAGTTGATGGCGAAGTAATCAAACTTGAATCAGGGATGTACAATTTGCCGCAAGTGCTAGGTAAAGTGCAAATCGATTGTTCCGTTACTGGGGGATACAACTCGAATGGCACACCTGGATATTGGGGACTGGAGAAGGATGCGCGGTTACGGCTATGGCCAGCGGAGTCACCGTTGTTACGTCCCGGTACGTTTATTTATCCCGTGGAGCAGCGGTGGTTGGCGACGCGGACATGGTTTGATAATGAGCCGGTCGACGGTGGTACAAAAGTATTACCGAAGATTTATTACCATAGCGGGTTGGACATTGGTGGTACGGAGCGCCTGGTCCAAGTGATCGCTGCGACGGATGCGGTTGTTGTTTCCAGCGGTGATGATGTGCTGTCGGATTATGTGCTCAAAGACGGGAGCTTGCCGAAGTATGGGGACGGTACGAGTCCTATCGCACCACGGACTGACGTTGTGTATTTACGTGATAGTCGCGGTTGGTATTACAGGTACAGTCATTTAGATTCCATCGACGAACGAGTGCGTCCGGGGCGAGTCATCAAGCAGGGTGAGCCAGTGGGGGTTCTAGGAAAAAAGGGGGCGAGTGGCGGATGGTCGCACTTACATTTTGAAATCAAAAGCAAGCAACCTTCGGGCAAGTGGGGTACTCAAGCGGGGTACGCGTTTATTTGGGAAGCCTATCGACTTCAGTACAAACCGCAGTTGGTGGCGAACACTAGCCGCAAGCATTTCGTGATGGCCGGCGAGTCTGTCACGATGAACGGGTATAAATCCTATAGTGCCAATGATAGTATTCGGAGGTTCCGCTGGTTGTTTACCGATGGTACACGTGGACAGGGTCCCGTGGTGACTCGGACATACGCCCGTCCGGGCGTTTACAGTGAAGTACTAAAAGTAACGGATAAGGCTGGCAATGTTGATTATGATTTTGCGAGCGTGCATGTTTTAGATCCTGCGAATCCGGACCTCTATGTTCCTCGCATTCACGCCGCCTATTGGCCGACTCGTGATAACAAAGTAGATGAGTTGATTACGTTTAAGGTGCGGTCGTTCGGTACAACCGAGGGTGCAGAGGTCTGGGATTTCGGCGATGGAAGTCCGTTAGTCAAAGTTAAATCGGACGGTAACGTAGACCCGCAGGCAAAGAATGGCTATGCAGTTACTAAGCATGCTTACTCCAAACCGGGCGACTATCTTGTCAAAGTGCAACGTGCCAGAAGCGATGGCGTTGCGGCGGTTGTTCATCTGCACGTGCATGTTACTCGGTAATGCTAAGATAAGCCGTAAATCTGCACGAATGTGTCATTCAATCGTGTTAAATATCGTCGTAATATAGCGAATCAGGGGGCATGTGTTGCAAGACCGAGTTAGGGGAAGTGTCAACGTAAACGAATGCAGACCAGAGTGCCGTCGCGGTCTTTGCAATAGAGGTGACGGTTAGCAATAACGATGTGAGGCCAAGCGTCGGAGCGTGACAGGACACGATGTTTGGCCAAGGCAAGGAACTGATTGGGTGAGCGTTGATGTGGTTCAACTAGTGTCAAATCTCCTCGACCACTCCATACAATTAGTCGATTATCGGCAGTCAGAATGCAGGATCCCGCATCACCAACTTGGCCTCCCCGCCATTCGAGCTGTCCAGTTTTGTAGTTTAAGCACATCATGTTTTGCCAAGCCCAGTAGATATAGCCATCTGAAATAATCGGTGAACATACTTTAGATGCAAATTCTTGTTCCCATACTTTGACCACGCTAGTAAGTGAAATCTGAAGTCGCGTGATCTTATGGTGATTGTATGCGGATGTTAGAACGACGTTGTTTTTCTGCACCGCTAGTGTCGAGATGTTATTGGCAAAACTTGTTTTCCAAGGATACGTCGCCACTGTAACCCCTTGTTGCCCATTGTCTAAACGTGCGATTAGCAAACCGTTATATGTGTGGACGGCGACACATGGTATGCCCTCAATCTCCATTGGCACAGGACCGCCAGTATGACCGGCGGGGTCGGTGGCAGTTGACGCCCAGCGTTTCTCACCTGTTAGTTTGTCAAAAGCAATCAAGGTCCCTGAAGATGACCCAACCTCGACGATGACCGAATTTTTGTGGACCAGCGGTGCTGATGTGAAACCATAGTCACGCCGCCCGCTACGGCCGACCATCGGACGTGTCGGGATATCAAAATCATCATAAAGACTTTTGCTCCAGATGAGTTTTCCGTTTTGATTTGTATCCCAACATTTCAAGGCTCCATCAACACCGAGTGTATATAACATACCTGTCGCTAGGTCGTACTCCGGTGTTGAAGTCGGGCCGGAATATAATCCTTGGTCTCCGACCGCATACCGACCATGTTTAGGTGCTTGGTAGGACTTACTCCAAATGAGATTGCCAGTCGTTGAGTTTAGGCATAGCAAATTATCTTGCCCGTCACGCCAACCCACCGTGTAAAGTCGCCCTTTTACGACAATTGGCGATGTTGCTCCTTGACCAATTGCATGTTTCCATGCAACATCCAGTGTTTTCCAAGAGTCGTTATCCCAACCTGAGTCCTCTTGGGTAATTCCATTGCGACTGATCCCTCGCCAATGAGGCCAATCTTCAGCAATCAAGACGTTACCGCAAAATAACATGTATATTGCAATACTTTGAATCCACAGGGCTTTCATGTTTTCTCCCTCGTATAGGTAAGCTTCGTGTCAGGCTGTTTCCTACATGTGAAAAGTACCCCGGAGAGGTTTCGAACCTCCGACCTACGGTTTAGGAAACCGTTGCTCTATCCCCTGAGCTACCGAGGCAGTGGTGGATTGCCCACTTTGTTTTAAACAGCCTATCGTCAATTGTCTATGACTAACGATGCCCAACCTGGAATACACCGATAGGGTTACTGCAATGCTTGATAAACTAGGCTGATAAAGCGGTTATTTAAATCACAATGAAAATTGGGATACAACTGCGTCATCGAAATCGCATAAAAATCATTGATCGGGTCGAGCACGAATCGCGTATTGTATGCGCCACCCCAGTAGATCATACCTTTGCCACTGATAAACGTTTGAGAGCCAATGTCATTGACGACCGCAAAGCCTAATCCAAACTGATCCGAATCGATTGCTCCGCCGATGTTGATCGTCAATTCGCCGATGTTGTTACTGCCCATCAAGGCAACGCTGCTCTTGCTGAGCAACCGCTGATCTTTCCAGGCTCCATTACCAATCATCATTTGACAGAAATGGCTGTAATCCTCGAGCGTTGAATGCAGTCCCGCGCCACCAGAATAATAAACCTGTTCGTTCTCACTTGGCGAATCCACCGCCGCGAAGTCGGCATGTAGCAACGATTCAAATTCCAATTTGCTCAGCAGTCGCAGTCCCGTACCTGCTGGGACACAAAAGGACTCCTTGGCTGTGAGGAAATCCAAATCATCGTAAGTCTCTGAGGCAATGTCGGGTGTGTACACTTGTGCAAGGCGTTGTAACTGCAGCGGACTGGGATAAAAGCTAGTGCTACCCATTCCTAAGGGTTCAAAGATCTCATTCGCTAAAAATTCGGCAAATGTCGCCCCAGATAAGACTTCGACCAATCGCCCCAAAACGTCGATGTTCAAACCGTATAGCCAGTTTGTACCCGGGTCAAAAGCGAGCGGTTGCTCGGCCAATCGCCCCACCACTTCTTCAATGGTCGTTGTATCGAGGTACGCCCAATCTCTAATGTCCGCCGCTCGATAAAACTCGCCCAGTTCCGGGTGTGTAAAACTATATCCAATTCCGGAAGTGTGCGTTAATAAATGGCGAATTGTTACCGATGTTTTCGCTTTGCGTGTTTTCGGATTACCTTGATTATCGTGTTTGCCGGTTAAGACACGCATGTTTTTGAATTCGGGCAAGTACTTTTCGATCGGGTCGTCTAATAGAAACAGCCCGCGTTCCATTAGCATCATTATCGCAGCACTTGTAATCGGCTTTGTCATCGATGCAATGCGAAACACTGTATTGGAATCCACGGCCATTTCAGCTTCGACATTTGCAAACCCTGCACAATGCTGAAATAGATTTCCGTCAGCACTGCCGATAGCAACGGCACACCCCGCGATGATCTGCTGGTCAACTTCTTGGTCAACTATTGTTGAGAGTCGTTTCAGTCGTTCACTGCAAAATTTTGTTGCCATCGTTATCCACGGTTTTAAATAGGTAAAGCGAGCCACATATGTTTGCCCGTTCGCGCCGAGAGTTTTGGTGATTAGGCAAAGATGCCGTTGGCGACTTTGCCGGCCACATCAGTCAACCGGAAATCGCGACCTGCGTAACGATACGTTAAATCGAGATGATTGAGTCCGACTATATGTAAAAGTGTGGCGTGCAAGTCGTTAACGTGCATTTTGTCGGTTTGAGCGAAATATCCATATTCATCGGTAGCACCATATTGGTATCCACCTTTCACGCCTCCACCGGCCATCCACATTGTAAACCCTTCGGGGTTGTGATCGCGTCCATTGGATCCTTGCATCACAGGCGTGCGACCAAACTCACCTCCCCACAGAACCAAAGTATCTTCCAATAAACCACGTTGTTTAAGATCCGTCAGCAGTGCTGCGATCGGCTTGTCAACTTCGAGGGCGTTCTTGGTATGCCCTTTAACAAGATCGCCGTGTTGGTCCCATTGGACATTTGAATCGCTGTGCGTGATTTGGATAAAACGCACACCGGCTTCAGCAAATCTCCTTGCCAAAATACACTGACGCCCAAAGTCTTTAGTGATTTCTTCGTCGAGCCCATACATGGCAAGTGTCTGCTTTGATTCGTCCGCAATATCCACAATCTCAGGCACTCGACTCTGCATGCGAAACGCCAATTCAAAGCTGCCAATGCGCCCTTCAAGGGCTTGATTCGGACCGGTCATTTTAAGGTGTTCTTGATTTGCATGCTTAATCATATCCAACTGCAGACGCTGCTGTTTACGCGTGATACGTTTGTTGTGTGTGTAAGCGACTTCGGCTTTCGTAGCCGGCTGGCTCGCTACGCCCAGTGGTGTACCTTGAAACTCTGCCGGCAGAAACGCGGAGCTCCAATTCTTAACGCCGCCGTGGGCTAGTGTGGGGCAGATCGTGACGAATGAGGGCAAGTTTTGATTCTCAGTTCCCAAGCCATAGGTGACCCAAGATCCCATGCTCGGACGCACAAAGTTATCACTGCCGGTGTGTAGTTTAAGTAATGCACCACCGTGAGCGGCATTGGTGCCATGTACTGAGTTGAGTAAACAAATGTCGTCGATCCGATTGCCAACATGAGGGAACAGTTCACTGACCATGATCCCGCTTTCGCCATGCGGACGGAATTTCCAAGGCGACCCCATTAACTTATTGGTTTCACCAAATTGCACTCGTGGTTTATCGAATGGTAATTCCTTACCGTCGTCTTTTTGCAGTTGCGGCTTGTAGTCAAATGTATCAACGTGAGATGGGCCGCCTTTCATAAACAAAAAAATGATTCGCTTGGCTTTCGCCGGGTGATGTGTTTGCTTGCTTTCCGATGGGTTGGCGACCGCTGCGTCTTGCAGCAAGGCGCCAAGCGCTAAGTTGCCGAATCCAAGTGCATTTGTGCGCAGCGCTGCCGATTTCAGAAATTGACGACGCGACGGATTCGGCAGTGAATTGTTTGGGCAACAGCGGTTTGACATGATTGTGCTGGTAGGAGAGTAATGTGTTTAAAGAATTGGTTGGATAATTTAGCGAATAAAGACAAATTCATTGCTTGCCAAGATGCTGTGCACTAAGAGTTTTAATGCTTGGAATTCAGCAGAAGCTTGGGACGGGTCGCTTTGCGTTTCGAGTTCGCTGGGCGTCTCGGGATTCGAGTCGGATTCGGTGTCGGTTGCCGCTGTGGAAACGTTTGTTTCAAGAGCAGGCGAACTTGGTGTATTGGTTGTAACGGCTGTTTTTAGGAACAGGTTATAATATTGTCGCGCTCGTGACATTTCTTGACGAGTTGCGTTTCTGCCGAGCAATTTTAGATAGAGTTGTTGCACGCGGGGTTTAAACGAATTGTTCTCTGCGAGTAGTTGTTCGACGATTTGGCAACTCGCTTCATCAACCAAAGGGCTGTTGAGCATATACAACGCTTGGGTAGCGACTGTTGTGGTTTGCCGATCTCCGTTGCTGACGGACGCGTCGTTGTAATCAAATAACTGGAAAAAGTCATACAGGTTATTTCGCACGACGGGGAGGTACACTGAGCGGACAAACGAATCATATTTTGTCAGGTCTTTGGAGGTGTGATTGAATAGGAACTCACGATTCTTTACAGGTAACATCGACCCGCCCATCGTCCGGTCAAGCAATCCCGAAACAGCTAAGAGGGAATCGCGTATTGCTTCCGCTTCGAGTCGTTTGACTGGAAATCGCCACAGATACCGATTGGTCGCATCGATTTTATTTGCGGCATCGTTGAAAGTACTGCTCATGCGATAAGTACTGCTGCTCATGATCGTTCGATGTAGATCTTTTATTGACCAACCATTGTCGATAAACGTTTTGGCGAGGTGATCGAGCAGTGGTTGATTAATCGGTTGTTCGCCAAGGTTTCCAAAATTGTCGGTGGTCGGTTGCAGAGCGTGTCCGAAATGCCAACGCCAAATCCGATTAACAAATACTCGCGCCGTCAATGGATGCTGCGGATCAGTGAGCCATTGAGCGAGTTCAAGGCGACCGCTTGATTTTACGGCAATTTGGTGGTCATTGGCGGAAATGAACACTTCCGGGAACCCACGGCCAACTTGTTTTCCTAATGTGGCATGAGAACCTCGTAAATGGACCTTTAAATTTTCAGGTTCGTGTTCGGTAACGGCCATGGCGGAAGGAAGTTCACCACGGTCATCCGTCAGTTTTTTAACTTCATCGAGCAACGCTTGATACTGTTTCTTCGTGCCTGCGGGGTATTGGGTCTCCGGCGTAGCAGGTAGTTTTTCGACTTTAAGTGCTGCTAGCAGTTCTTTATTTGCGGCATCCTTGAACGTTTTGAGCTCAGCGGTCTTTGTGTCGATTAGCGACGACGCTGTTTTGTAATTTGCGTGATCTTGTTCACTGGCAATATCAGTTTCATTCCATTTGGCAATTGTCTTAAACGACTCCATGGTCGTTGTGCTTTTAAAGACACCGGCAAGCGCGTAATAATCTTCAGTGGAAATGGGATCGAATTTATGGTCATGGCAGCGGGCACAACCGAAAGTCATCCCCATGAAGGCTTGACCAACCGTGGAAACTTGTTCGTCAATGATATCCATTTCCATTTTGACTTTGTCCACTTCGGCAAGCACTTTGGGGCCGAGCACCAAAAATCCGGTCGCAATAATTCTGCGGTTGTTCGTGGCAGTGGATTTGGTTTCTGGCATCAAGTCACCAGCGATTTGCTCGGTTAGGAATTCATTGAACGGTCGGTCTTCATTAAAGGCTTTAATGACATAGTTGCGGTATCGCCAAGCATTTCCGTGGGCGACGTTTTCATCGAGTCCGTTGGAATCGGCATAACGGACGACGTCCAACCAGAAACGGCCCCAGCGTTCACCATAAGCTTCTGAATCCAAGAGGCGATCAATTAAATGTTGGTAAGCGTCGGGTGATTTGTCGTTTAGGAAATAGTCAATTTCGTCTGGTGTGGGAGGTAGGCCGGTCAAGTCGAAGGTGACTCGTCGAATAAGTGTTCTTCGATCTGCGGGTGCGGCGGGTGAAAGTTGTTGTTGCTCGAGTTTGCTGAGGATGAAATAATCCATCGACCGCTGTGGCCAATTGCTTTTCGCGACAGTTGGAATTGCCGTATCTACAAGCGGCTGGAAAGACCAAAACTCTCGTTCTTTCTCAAGGTCAACAGCACCTTTGCGAGGTAAGACACTGGTCTTATTTGCATCCGGATGAGGTGCATCCATTTCGATCCACTTGCGAAAATCAGCAATGACAGCGTCTGACAGTTTCCCATCTGGTGGCATTTGTAACTCTTCATCTTCATACCCGATGGTGTGTAACAATAAGCTTTCATCGGGTTTCCCAGGAACTACCGCTGGAGCAGTCGCGCCACCGCGAAGTAATTCGGCGTAGCTATCCAGTCGCAGATCGTTTTCTTGTTCATCTGGGCCGTGACATTCATAGCAATGTTTAACCAAGATCGGCCGAATTTTATTTTCAAAGAAATCTGTACCATCATCCGCTTGGGTTGGAGTGCACATGGCACAAAAAAATCCAAGGTGTGTAACTAGCAATAAAAAAGGTTTGCAGATGTTCATGAGTGGGGCAGATGTACGGCGGGGTTCAGCGTGATGTGAAATGATATTTTTTGTATGAATCTATTCTACCGTAAAAACGATGGAGCTGAGAAAAGTTAATGGTTAAAACATGACGCCTAGCAAATAGTAATTTGCCTACTTAATACCGCGTCCACTGATTCTAGGAAACCCCTATTTAGGTTGTAGCAATTGGGGTTGGGGATTGGCGGTCTTACCGGCTAGTCGTTGACCACTGCCGGAGAGGCTCACGTCGCCGAGGTCTTGGCGAGCTTGGTTTGCTAACTCGGTGAGTTGCTTGACGATTTCAGGGTGTTGTGTGGCGACGTTTTGTTGGGACCTGATATCAGTGACAACGTTAAATAAAAGTGTGGTCGCTTTGTCACCTTTTTTGAAATGCGGGTGTCGACTGAAGTCTTCCAAGGGCACGAAAAGTTTCCAAGGGCCACTGCGAACGGCTTGTAGTTGATTCATGGCGTAGTAATAAAATGCTTTGTAAGGTGTTTTTGCATTCGGCTCACCACGGATGAGCGGTCGGATGTCATGGCCATCGATGATTCGATCTTGCGGGATGTTGCCACCGGCAAGTTTGGCAAAAGTTGGCAGTAGGTCCATTGTTGTGCTTAGCTCAGTGCACACAGTCGCTGCTGGAATGACAGTGGGCCACCACATGACGGTTGGGACGCGGAATGCGCCCTCGCTGGTCGTGTAACCGCGTCCGTGTAGTGGCAGGTTGGTTCCGCGAGTCGGGTCATTTGGGTCACTGTTCATGGGTGCTCCGTTATCCGAGGTCCAAATAACGAGTGTGTCTTTTTCAAGTCCGAGGGCTGTTAGTTTGTCGAGGATTTGTCCGGTGGACCAATCGAGTTCTTCAATAGAATCGCCCCACGAGCCGTTTTTACTTTTTCCCTTAAAGGCAGGGCTTGCGAACGCGGTGCTGGTACTACCGGGCATTGCTTGAGGCATATATAGAAAGAATGGGTGGTCTTGGTTGTCTTCGATGAATTGAGTCGCTTGTTGTGTATACCGCTGTGTCAACAGCGTCCGTTCGACTGGCGCTTCGATAACGGTTTCGTTCCTCATTAGCGGAAGTGGTGGCCATAGATGGCCTTGCAGTTGAATGTTGCCTCGTAGGGCGACTCGTTTTCCGACAGCAGCGGTCATGTCGTCGCTGTAGGGTACACCGAAGAAAAGATCAAAGCCTTGTCGAGTTGGTAGGAATTGTGGTTGATCACCGAGGTGCCATTTACCAATGATACCTGTTTTATAGCCAGCGGCTTGCAGGACTTCAGCGATTGTGATTTCGTTAGGATTCAGGCCGTAGGGTGAAACGGGCCGTAAAACTTGACCATCGCGTGGGTTATTGTGCATGCCAACACGCTGGGCATAGCAGCCGGTCATAATACTCGCTCGACTCGGAGTGCAAACCCCGGCGGATACACAGAAATGCGTGAACTTGCGGCCTTCATTTGCCATCCGGTTGAGGTGTGGCGTGCGGTGCAGCGTGGAACCGAAGGGTTCAATGTCGCCGTACCCAAGATTA
>CAWVZW010000011.1:0-61435 GCA_963934735.1 uncultured Planctomycetaceae bacterium | reverse complement strand
TCATGATAAGTTGGTCAACATTTTCAACAAACGCCGCATCACGTTGCATTGCTCGAGCAATATTCGTTAACGGCCCTAGGCAAAGAATGCTAATATTACCCGGATCGGCTTTGACCTCGTCACAGATAATCTTCTCGGACGGCTTACGTTGGTGGTGCGAAGACGTTTCAAATCCAGCTTCGCCAAGACCATCTTTACCATGCACAAAGCGAGCGTCACGATAGTCCAAGTTGTTACCGGGCGAAGCGCAGCCAATCCGCGGAATTTTAGGTGGATCAAGACGTTCAATAATAGTCTGTACGTTCGTGCTAGCCATTTCCGCAGGGACGTTGCCTTCAACAGCAGTAACGGCGACAATATCCAAAGCTGGTGCAAATAGTCCTACACACAGTGCGACCGCATCGTCAATTCCTGGATCGCAGTCAATAATTAAACGTCGTGGCATAATTAATACCTGAAAACAATAAAGTACTATCTTTGGTTATCGGTTGTGCGAACCAATAAGTCAAATATTCAATATTTCCAATCGCACGTTATAATGAATTAGTCGTTTCCCAGTTAACAAATCTCTTCCTACAAGAATTTACCACATGCTAACTGAAACCATTGAACAAATCGAATCCGGCACCAGTCTAACCCAAGACGAAATGGTGGGCACGATCGATCTAATCATGCAGGGAGTATGTGCTGAAGATGATATTCGAGCATTTTTGTTAGCCCTCGTGGGCAAAGGCGAAACCGTCGCGGAAATTGCTGGAGCGGCAGCGGCAATGCGCAAGCATATGACGATCTTGGAGTCTTCCCGTGATGACCTTGTGGATACCTGTGGTACAGGCGGAGATGGTTCAGGAACTTTCAATATCTCAACGGCGGCGGCCCTTGTCGCAGCGGGATCTGGGATTGCCGTAGCAAAACACGGAAACCGCAGCATAACCAGTAAAACAGGTTCAGCGGATGTGTTGAGCGAGCTCGGCGTCAATATCGAGGCGTCTGTCAACGTCATGCAACAGTCGCTTGAAGAGGCTGGAATTTGTTTTTGCTTTGCACCTTTGTTTCATCCCGCCATGCGACATGTGGGCCCCGTGCGGCGGAGTATCGAAGTTCCCACAATCTTTAATTTACTCGGCCCCCTCTGTAATCCTGCTCGCGCACCCTATCAACTACTGGGCGTCGGCAAGCCTGCCCTGCGTACTCGTCTTTCCGCTGCCCTAGCATTGCTAGGAACAAAGCGAGCATTCGTCGTGTGTGGCGAAGATGGACTCGATGAAATCACACTTACAGGGACAACTCTAGTAACTGAAGTCATTGGCTCAACCACTCAAGAATTAGAATGGTGTCCTGCAGATTTTGGGCTGACCTCACAATCTCTCGCTACCATGAATGTCGAAAATCCCACAGAGAGTGCGGCTTGCATTATGAATATACTCCACGGTGAACAAGGAGCCTCTCGAGACATCGTCGTTATCAATGCCGCCGCCGCCATCTCACTCGCTCGACCCCATTTGTCACTTTTGGAATGTGCCGCTCAAGCAGCTGAAGCAATTGATTCCGAGGCCGCCTTAAAGTCACTCAAGCAATTTGGTGAAATCACTCAACAGTAATTAACCTAATTAATTACACTGCATTTACTAATCAAGTAGTTCCACAGCAGTTAACATCATGGACCCACAAAATCACCCAGCCATCGGAATCGACCTCGGTACAACCTACTCAGCGGTTGCGATGTTAGATGAACACGGGCAACCCCGAACGCTCGAAAACAGCGAGGGTGACAAAATTACACCAAGCGTTTTGTTATTTGAAGGTGCCGACATTATTGTCGGTAAAGAAGCCGCCAAAGCGAAAACCACTCACAATGATGCTGTCGCCGAACACAGTAAACGCTTCCTTGGCCACCGTAGTTTTGAACAACGATTTGGCGATGTGCAATATCCTCCAGAAGCACTACAAGCATATATATTGAAAAAAATTCGCAGCGATGTTCAACAACGCGTTGGGGATTTCAAATACGCTGTTATCACCGTACCTGCTTATTTTGACGAAGCTCGTCGTAAAGCGACACAAGACGCTGGTTATATGGCGGGCATAGATGTTCTTGATATTATCAACGAACCAACGGCGGCGGCGATTGCTTATGGGGCTCAGCAATCTTCCGACCCCGACTCCCAGACCGCCCCGCAAACTATTTTAGTCTATGACCTTGGGGGTGGTACGTTTGACGTTAGTATCGTGAAAATCGACGGCAATGAATTCGTGACACTCGCGACCGACGGGGATGTGCAGTTAGGTGGAATTGATTGGGATCATCGAATTGTGAACATGATTGCTGAGCATTTTATCGCTGAACACGGCAGTGATCCACGGGACGACCCAAATACTCTCGGAAGAATATGGCGTGAAGCCCAGGATGCCAAACATACGCTGACCGCCCGCAACGAATGTACTGTGACATGTGACTATCAAGGTAACGCAATCAGCTTTACTTTAACGCGTGACGAATTCGCAGCGTTGACCCGCGACTTAGTCGAGCGGACAAAGTTTACAACGATACAAACTCTAGCGGCAGCACAATTAGACTGGAACGCTATCGATCGCATACTACTCGTGGGCGGGTCCACTCGGATGCCAGCGATAAACGAAATGTTAACGCAATTAAGCAATCGGCCACTCGATCAATCGGTATCTCCGGACGAAGCAGTTGCTCACGGCGCTGCCTTGCATGCAGGCATTTGCTTAAGTGAACTCGCCGGAGAGCCTGCTCGATTTAGCGTCCAGAATGTCAACTCACATAGCCTAGGTGTGATTGGTGTCGAGCCCGCCACGCGTCGACCACGGACCGGACACATCATTCCTCGCAATAGCCCTTTGCCCGTTACCGCCCGAAGGCGGTTTCGGCTGAGGCAGGGGCAAACATCGATTATGCTGCAAGTCGTTGAAGGCGAAAGTAAATCGCCGGATGCATGTATTATGATTGGACAATGTGACATCAATGGGATTCCTAGTGACTTACCCGAGGCGTCCAAGCTAGAAGTCCGCTTTCACTACCGCAGCGATGGCCGCTTGTCGATGCGAGTTTTGATTGAGGGAACGGATATCAAGCTTGACCATGAATTCAAACGTGAAAATTCACTAACACAAGAACAACTTGACGCTTGGCGCAGTTTTATCTGCGGTGAAGAAGACTCAGATCCTGACCATTAACACACGGTTCAACAACCCCTCGATGAACGAATTAAATATTCCCAAACCCACCGATGTCCGGATGAAAGGTTTCGCAAAACGAAGCTCGGTCGGGTCCTGCGTAAATTGGATCGACGAGCATATATCTCTGCTGCCGATTGAACAAGTTTCACTCGAAGCTGCGCACCAACGCGTGCTGGCTACGGATATCATTAGCTCACAGGACGTGCCACAATTTACCCGCTCAATGATGGATGGGTTCGCCGTGCAAGCTGCGGACACTGCGGGGGCGAGTAATTACCAACCTCAACAACTCACCGTTCTAGGAGAATCCGTTCCTGGCAAACCATTTGCCGGGAGTGTTACTCCGGGAACTGCTGTGCGGATAATGACCGGCGCGCCATTACCGGACGGCGCTGATAGCGTTCTGCCTGCCGAGCAAGTGCAGATCGAAGCCGATTTTATTTTAGCGCAAGGCCAAGTCGCACCGCAAAAACATGTCGGCTTTCCCGGAGAAGATATTCAGCAAGGAACGACCGTGCTCACAACCCCGCGAATATTGCGGCCCCAAGACCTCGGCGTATTATCTTCTATTGGATTTTCGCAAGTTCCGGTTTTTCAGCAACCCCGCGTCCGTGTTATTGTCACCGGAAACGAATTGTTACCACCTGGGACCGCCACCACTGCGTTCTGTATTGCCGATGCCAATAGCCCCATGCTAGCGGCCCTCATATCACGCGATGGCGGCCACGTTATTAACCCAGGTATCCTGCCTGACGACCCGAACAGTATTCGAGATGCACTACTCGATTCAAACGCCAATGTTATTATTGTGTCAGGCGGTTCCAGCGTCGGCCAAGAAGATTATGCACCCAGTTTGCTAGCAGAGTTAGGTTCGCTTGATATCCACGGCATTGCTATGAGACCGAGCAGTCCCTCCGGAATCGGCATGCTCGACGGACGCCTCGTGTTCTTACTACCGGGCAATCCAGTCTCTTGTTTGTGCGCCTATGATTTTTTCGCCGGACGGGCGATCCGGCAAATGTCCGGCTTGCCGGCACAATGGCCCTATCACCATGAACAATTACCACTTTCTCGAAAACTAACCTCCGCGATCGGGCGTACTGATTACGCGCGAGTTAAAATCATTGACGGCCAAGTACATCCCTTAGCTATTAGTGGTGCTAGCGTTTTGAGTAGCACCACCGCAGCGGATGGATTTGTCGTCATTAATGAAAACCTCGAAGGCTATGCTGAGGATTGCGAGGTTACCGTTTTTCGGTACAACTAAGCCATGACGGAACAAACACAATTTCTCGACGTGATTGATCGTGATACTGCTCAAGAGCTCTTTCACCAAGCAATTGAGTTGCAACCCTTGGAATGCGAGTACGTTCCCCTTGCTGAGGCGCTTGGTAGAGTGCTCGCAACTGACATCCTCTCACAACAAAACGTGCCCTCCTTTGATCGGTCCAATTATGATGGGTTTGCAGTGCGTGCCGAGGACACACATGGCGCAAGTGAAACCAACCCGATCCACTTGCAGCAATTATCTGAGTCCATTGCCACGGCGGTTGTTCCTCAACTCGAAGTGACAGAGGCAACGACCATTCCAATTGCAACCGGTGGTATGTTACCTCGCGGTGCCGATGCCGTGCTGATGGTGGAACATAGCGTGGTCAAAAGCGGACAAGTGCACGTCTACCGTAGCATCCATAGCGGTTTCGGAGTGGCATGTGCGGGCACCGATATCACAGCGGGTGAAATGGTTTTGCGGCAGGGTCGTATGCTGACAAGTCGCGAAACCGGAGTCTTAGCGGCGATTGGCGAGGCGACTATCCCAGTCGTTCGAAAACCCAAAGTCGCTATTGTCTCGACCGGTGACGAAATCATTGCGCCGGGTGAACCTATGGAAGCCGCAATGGTATACGACTCTAACGCTCGCATTCTTGCCGACGCAGTTCGTGAATGTGGTGGCGAACCCGTGTACCAAGGAATCGTCCGTGACGACGAAGATGCACTACAAGCGATCGTTGATAAGTCTCTAGCAGAGTGTGATGTTGTGTTGCTCTCTGGAGGTACTAGCAAAGGCGAAGGTGATCTATGTTGCAACGTTATTGAAAAACTTAACGACCCAGGAATCGTTGCTCATGGTGTTGCCCTAAAACCAGGTAAACCTATTTGTTTAGCCGGGTCTGGTGGCAAGCCTATAGTCATATTGCCGGGATTTCCGACGTCGGCCATTTTTACATTTCACGAATTTGTCGCGCCAGTCATTCGCCTGTTAGCTGGAGGTACGATTAAAAGCCCAACAACTGTTGCGGCAAAAATGGCAGTCAAAGTGAATTCGGAGATTGGACGAACGGAATTTCTGTTAGTTGGACTCGTAGAAGCGGACGAGGCTCTTGTTGCCTATCCCATGGGGAAAGGTTCTGGAAGTGTCACTACGTTTAGCCATGCGGATGGCTTCGTAACGATTGACCGACACCATGAAATTGTTGAAGCAAATGAAGATATTGATGTCACCCTGCTCGGGCGAAATTTGCAGATCGCCGATCTGGTCATTATCGGCAGTCATTGCACAGGCCTCGATCTGTTGCTTGGGGAACTACAACGCCAAGGTATTAGCAGTAAGTTGATCAGCGTTGGTTCCACGGCAGGTGTAGCGGCGGCAAGACGGGGAGAGTGTGATATTGCACCGTGCCATTTACTTGACCCTGCTACCGGTATCTATAATGAATCACTCGTAGATGAGTCGCTTCAACTTGTAAAGGGTTACCGCCGCACGCAAGGCATCGTCTTTCGTAAAGGTGACACTCGGTTTGAAAACCAATCACTTGAAAATGTCTTAGAGGTAATTGCCTCAAATAGTTCCCTCCGCATGGTAAATCGTAATGCGGGTTCGGGAACAAGAATTTTAATCGATGACTTGTTACAAGAACTTCGTCCGGCGGGTTACTCATTTCTATCGCGTAGTCATCATGCGGTAGCAACAACGATTAAGCATGCCACCGCAGATTGGGGCATCGCTATTGAAAGTGTCGTAGACGATGAGCTTGGGTTCTTGGCCCTCAGCGATGAAGAATACGATTTCTTTATTCCAGTCAGCCGTCGCCACAAACCAGCAGTTGAGAAGTTCATGGCCATCTTGGGCAGCGAATCTTTTAGAAGCCAATTAGCCGCCGCTGGGTTGATCCGGAATCATCTTGCATAATTGATAATCAATTGAATTAATTTGTGGTTGGTGATGCCCATTAGGACATTCTTAGTAACACCTCGCCACGGCCACCATTGATCATGTCTCCATGGTGCAAATCATATGTGGAATCAACGGCATCATCTGGAACGGGAAACCCAAGGGCTTTTAGATTACGCAACAACAGCCGCATGAATTCGGGTTGATAACGACAAGAATATTTAAAACTTGGCAACAACGGTGGATGATTCGCTCCCATAAATATTATGCTCCCGCGGCGCATTGCAGCTCCGTGACGAATCCCTGCCTCACCAAACAACATGATCGTTCCAGCACGCATGTTAAATCCAATTAAGTCGCCCGCCTTACCGGCAACCGCAATGAAGCCGCGCCGCATCGTCAAACCAAGTTCATTGCCAACGTCACCGTGAACTAAGATCGTGCCCCGATTCATACCGATAAGACTTCCTCGATAGCTTGCACCGACTTGGTGTCCAGCGTTACCCTTAATGTGAATCAGTCCACCACGCATTTCGGCACCGACCCAATCACTGGTGCTGCCCTGCACCGTGATTGTTCCTGCCGTCATTTCACTTCCGAGATGCCGGCCACAGTTTTCCATGATCGCAATCGAGCCCGACTCCATTTTCCAGCCAATCCAATGGACTCCTGATAAATCACCCGAAAAGCTCATCTGCTCATCTGCCAGATCACCGGATATCTTGAAAAATTCCGCCAAGGGAACAACGTCTTTCCCATGATGAACCTTAAACTGCTCAATTTCAGGTAATGACATTTCACGCAGTCCACAGGGTGTCACGCCCTGTAGCTCTAATGGAATTGTCGTATCGCCAATGTATTCAAGTTGCAACGTCATGAGTCATTTACCTATCTTTACTGTTTACCTTCCGTTATTATTTGCTTACCCATTTTTCAGGAAATCACTATGACAGACACTCCCGCACCGACCGTTGCCGGTATAGTCCTCTGCGGCGGCCAAAGCCAACGCATGGGATCCGACAAAGCCTTGCTGCCCTTTGGCGACGAGACCATGATCGAACGGGTCATTCGTATCCTCAATAGTGTTGTTTCTCCAATTGTCGTCGTAGCTGGCCACGATACAAAACTGCCACCGTTAGCAGATTCCATCATCGTTACTCATGACCGCCAACCCAACCAAGGTCCACTTGAAGGCATTCGAATGGGCTTAGCCGCAATCGAACACACAGCAACTGCGGCTTTCGTAACGGGTTGTGATGTTCCTTTGTTAGTTCCTGGTTTTATTCAAACATTAATTGACCAACTTGGTGATGACGGCGAGCATGACGTTGCCGTCGCCAGCGAAGATGGTTTTTTACATCCTTTAGCTGCCGTATATCGAACTCATTTGATTCCTGTGATCGACGAACTGTTAGGGGCACAACGTCGGCGGCCATTGTTCTTATATGACCAAGTTGCTACAAACCCGGTGTCCACGGAACTCCTCAAAAAATCCGACCCGCAACTCGCAAGTTTGGCGAACCTCAATAAAGCGGACGATTATTTCGCGGCTTTAGAACAAGCTGGTTTCATTGCCGAATCACACATCATTGAGATGTTACAGAATTCGGATTAACACTGCTTGTCCTGGAGCAACATTACAGCCATCTCGAAGACGGTTGCTTTACTTAAGTCTCCTTCTCGTTACAGTCAACTAATTCTGAATCGTGCAAATAATCGTCCGCTATCGGATAGTTACGAAACTGGACGGTGTAATATTGTTCGAACCACTCGGCGATATCAGATTCCACTTCAACATCGTACGCGGGTGCGACGTTAAATGTTTTGCCGAATGTTTGTTTTTTCAATTCGCATTCATCAATCAGTATTTCTCCTGATTTGATAACGTAACGGGGCATTTCAAACATCACTTCTTTATTCTCGTGAGGCGAATAAATCGTAATATCCGCGTCTGCTCCAACGCCTAAATGGCCTTTGTTCTTCAAACCCAAGATCTTCGCCGGGCCAGCCCGCGTGATAATACAGATTTCATTTAACGTATACTCTCGGTCAATATCCCCCAACACACAACGATTTATTACTTCCGGATGTACGCTTCTTAAAACATCATTGCGATACGTGCTGTCCATCAACAAGCGGATGATCTGTGGATAGGCCATGAACGATCCACCATTAGGGTGGTCCGTACTCATCACCACACGCCATGGATCTTCTACTAACAAATACCATTCCAAGCCAATCGCCCATTGCAACGCATGCACAAGGCTTTTATTTCGATATTTAATCGGTGCAATACCACACCCCGATTCCATTTCCGTATCAACGCTCAGCCATTTTCCACCATACACATTATGTAAAAAGTAACCCAGCGGTCCATCACCCGTCATGCTAGTCGTTTCACCAAACATGACTTGCCCAACATCCACGGTCAGATTGTCATGGGTATTTATATAGTCGGCCAGTTCGGTTGTCTTGGAACAAAAAGACTCTTCCTCACCCTCACCGCCACCATAGCTATGAAATTGAATATGGGTCAAATGTCCTTTGAAGCCATTTAGCGCATCCATTGTATTGAGCGTGGTGTTCCAGTTCCCAGGCATACCGAGGTTATTACAATGAATGTGCACCGGATGGGGTAAGCCAAGTTCATTTGACGCGCGAGCAACTTCGCTGATGATTTGACGAGGGGTGACTTCATAGTGGTCGACTATTTGATCAATGGTGTCGACGTTTCCAGCAGGATGATGCTTCCATACTTCTACACCTCCAGGATTCACCAATTTTGGTGCGTATGCTTTTGTAGCGCCAAGTAACCACGCAATAAATGCTTTTAGTTGCTGCGGGTTTTCTTCTGCAATCGACTTCATCATGAAGTGATTATTACCCATGAGGACGTAAAACCCTTTATCGATGGCGGGCGTATCCGCAAACTCTTCGTGGGCATGACGTGCTGCCAATGGCGGAACCGCAGCATCGAACGCTGAGGTATATCCCAATCCAATGTATTTAAATCCAGTGGCAAAGGTACTCGGTACGCTACCCAGTGTCCCACTATGCGTAGTCAAGGTACGCGGGATAACTTCACCTTGACGTTTCTCTTCCGGACGCATCTTGCGGCCCATATTGACTTTGGGGCCGGCAATATGACAATGCATATCAACACCACCGGGCATCACCACATAACCGGCCGCATCTAACGTGCGATCCGCGGAAATACCAGCAGGGGGAGCAGGTACAACTCGCCCATCTTGAACCCAGATATCCTGTACTTGACCATCGACTCCATTTAATGGATCGTAAACATAGCCGCCGGCGATTTTAAAATAAGGTTGGGACATGCCGTTTTCGCTAATCTTGTTTTTCGTTACTACTTAATATTTATTACGGTGTGTTACAGTTGGATACTACAAGCAATTAGTTGAGGATCTTAAATAATGTCAGATGCAATCAAACTTCAAATGGCCATTGATCAAATCGCAGCCGCTCGAGCGTACACTATGACTTTGCTTGAAGATATCGACCATAATCAATGGTTTCATCAGGCGAATCCAACGCCAAGCCACATTGCTTGGCAAGTTGGTCATTTGGCTATGGCCCAGTACGGTTTGTTGTTGTTCCGTCAACGAGGCCGCAGTTTGGACGACAGCAAGCTGATGTCGTCGTCGTTCCGCAAGAAATTTTCGCGGGGAACCGCCGTTTCGAGTGATGCGGGGTTTTATCCGTCGGTTGATGATATTTTGAATGTGTTTCATGCTATCTATGACCAATCCATGTCGGAACTGGCTAATTATCCACTGGACCAACTCAACGATCCTGTAGACGATCCTTACGCTGCTTATCCAACGAAGTTGGGTTGTCTGTTGTTTAGTGTTCACCATGAAATGCTCCATGCGGGCCAAATCGGTCTGCTCCGCCGCTTGCTTTCAAAAGACCCTATTCGTTAGAGCCGAATTTATCTCGAGCTGGCCGCAGACTTGTGTCCTCAGACTGTGCCTGTGCATTCTGCATATTTAGTTCTTGCACTCGTTTCTCGATCCCTTTGAGTATTTCCAGATCGCTTGGATGATGACATTCCAGTGCCGGTCGTAACGAGATCGGAACATCGTCCATACGGTAGACGGTCCCTGGTACGTTGATGCCATAGGTGGCCACCGTAAACGCAACTTCAGCCGCGCGCGTTGTCGGTGTTTCTTTGGGGTCAAACGCAATATACGGAATCGATTCAAGATGGTCTCGTGCTGGCTGGCTAAAATTAGCCAGCGGATCTGCGGCGATGATCATCGCGGCGTCGGCTTCTTTTCGAGCTAGAATATCCGAAGCGGTATATTCTCCTGGATTAAACCGCGGATAGCCACGCATAAAATTGACTCCAAACGGATAGCCGGTCCGCCAAGCCATCACATTGTCAGCACCGGTGACATTACCATGTCCGCGGTTTGGCTTACAGATAAATCGCGTGTGCTTGTTCATATCACGAGCCAGCAACAACAGTGCTTCAGCGTTAGCATGTTTGCCGCGAGTCATCGTCAAACCCATGCCGAAGAAAATCGCCCCAAACTTAGCCGCTTTCATTCGTGTCATTAGGTCCTGCCACACCGATAGCTCAATACCAGTGTCGTGCAGTACTTGATTTGGATCTAACTCCACATCATTGGCCAAGGCACGCAAGGCCCACAGTGCTTCAAAATCGCTGCGAGGTTTTACGGGAATAAAAATATCAGCGGCATTGGCGGATTTGGTTTTACGAACATCAACCACAACGCACGTACGATCTTTACGGCCATTGGGTATAAACATTCCTTTGGGCGTCAGGCTATATCGCGTAAAGTGTCGCGGATGACTTTCAGCGGGATTTGCGCCCCAAAAAATAATCATATCCCCTCGATTGCGTACTTCTCCCAACGAAGCGGTAACTTCGCCAACACCTTGCAGGGCCATCCCTGTCGGGCCATGACATACAGAACTTGTTGTGTCAATATTCGCACCAACCCAATCGGCAATTCCCACCGCCGTTCGTTGCGATTCCGAAGTCGTATCGCTCAGGCCATAAATCAACGGATAGCGTGCCGCAACCAACATCTCTGCTGACCGCTCAATACCAGCTTCCACGGAAGCTGGTTTTCCGTGGATTAAACAGGACGGACGATCATCCGCTGTGTGATTCAAAAACCACGCTTTACCCAGGATACAAGCTCGTTTCGCTTTTACGATTTGATCTCCGTCAACGGTAAGATCGATATCATCACAAACACACCCGCAAAACGTACAGGTTGCGTCAGTGACGACCTTCAGTTCATTTTCTGACGACGCATCAGGAGTAACAGTAGCCATCGATGGCACCCTCCACTGCTGCGTGCGATTCAATGCTCGTTTTAAGTACTTCCAAAATCCTGCCAAGACCTCAAATAGTCTCACATTTTGGTGCGCACGTTAGTAACTTAAACGACGGGAGAGCTTAAAGCCTCCAGTATTTTTGCTGTAGAACTTTGACCTACAATAAATGACTTGCAGCTAGCTTGGTGTAGCTATCGGCTGCATGGTTACATCCAATCCTTTACTTGTTGGCATCCCAGTGCCGTGAGTTTCCCCGCCCATCAGTCGACTTGATAAATCGCCATAGGCAATAAACAGCAATCCAGATGGAAGTTCATCTTTACGTGCTGTTTTAACGGCAACGTCGATTTGGCCAAATTCACTTTCCAGCCGCACCCAATCGCCA
The DNA here is from genome assembly GCA_963934735.1 of uncultured Planctomycetaceae bacterium. Classification (GTDB taxonomy): domain Bacteria; phylum Planctomycetota; class Planctomycetia; order Pirellulales; family Pirellulaceae; genus UBA721. Next base: position 49,340 of record CAWVZW010000011.1, on the reverse strand, counting down.
TCGGTTAACCCACAGGAAATCATATCTTCGCTTGCCACCTGCAAGCAGGTAATTTCGCTTTGATATGTTTCGCCAAACTTGCCTTCACTGATCCCCACACCCTGTTTACTGGTGCGACCCGGAATCAAAATATATGTTTCTGTCATTTTGAAACTGATCAAATAAGAAGACGGTTTGTTTTATTCCACTGTAGTCCTTACTCTTATCAAATCGACCTTTAACGTGGAATTGTTCATATATTTTGAGTTGAACTGCCGTTTTCCGCTAGGGGTGAAATCCGGCTAACAGCTGTATTACCCCTGCACTCTAAGGCCATTCGTATTCATACGTGGTTTGATGTAGACTAAGTTACTTAATAATTAGGCAACCCCGCTCACATTATCACAGTGAATGACCCATGTTGGATTTATTTGACAAAATAGTAGAAGCGTCCGCGGCTATCCGTAGCCAATGGAATAAGACTCCCCATGCAGGAATCATTCTCGGCACGGGGCTTGGCAGTTTAGTAGAAGAAATCGATGTCGAAGCGACCTTAGATTACGCTGACATCCCACACTTTCCCCAATCCACCGCTGTCAGCCATGCCGGTAGACTAATCTGTGGCACCCTCGGTGGCCTACCCATCATGGCGATGGAGGGTCGTATGCACATGTATGAAGGCTATCCTCTTAAGTCGATCACTTTGCCTGTACGAGTAATGCAAGCAATGGGCGCTGAATTACTTGTTGTGTCCAATGCCTGTGGCGGTATGAATCCAACATATCGCTGTGGTGATATCATGGTCATCGAAGATCAAATCAATTTAATGGGTGACAATCCATTGATTGGAGTCAACGATGACCGACTCGGACCACGCTTCCCAGACATGTGCGAACCCTACGAGTTAGCCCTCGTCGACCGCGCCCTATCCGTTGCCCGCGATGCCGATATCGTTGCACACCGCGGCGTGTTTGTGGCGGTCGCCGGACCAAACTTAGAAACTCGCGCTGAATATCGATTTTTGCGAACTATCGGCGCTGACGTCGTCGGCATGTCAACCGTTCCCGAAGTCCTCGTCGCTGTGCACTGTGGTATGCGTTGTGTCGGCTTCTCGGTGATTACCGATATGTGCCTAGCTGACGCATTGAAGCCCGCGAACGTCGAGGAAATTATCGCCGTCGCCAACAAAGCCGAACCAAGGTTGACTACTTTAGTTAAGGGCGTGCTAGCCTTAGAGCAAGCTTAGGCCAAGTTCAAACCAGCGGCATGAACACCATGAACAGTAGCAGCACATGTTAGATTCTCAGCGAATTCAAGAAGCGCAAGCTCACGTGCAGCAACGCGTCAAACAAACACCTCGTGTTGCACTCATTCTAGGTACCGGCTTAGGGCAATTCGCCGATCGTATCGAAAATCCAGTCACCATCTCCTATGCCGACATACCGCATTTTCCTCACTCCTCAGCGCCCGACCATAAAGGACAACTCGTATCCGGCTCGATCAAAGGCGTTCCACTGATCGCCATGCAAGGACGGTTTCATTTATATGAAGGACACCCTATCCATGATGCTGTTTTGCCTGTGCATGTCATGCGGAAATTGGGAGCCGACATCCTAATCGTCTCTAATGCCAGTGGAGGCGTGAATACAAATCTATCCGGTGGTGATATTCTCGTCATCAATAGTCACATCAATCTCACTTTCCGAGTGAACCCGCAATTGGCTGCGTTAATTCACACTCGCAACAATACTAAATCGCCGATCTATGACCCACAGCTAATTACAGACGCTATGGAAACTGGGCGTCGCGACGGCTTCTATTTACAGCAGGGATGTTACGTCGCACTTACGGGCCCCAATTATGAAACTCGTAGCGAATACCGAATGGTTCGTAAAATTGGCGGGGATGTGGTCGGGATGTCGACTGTTCCCGAAGTATTAGTAGCTCATGCCTTGGGTATGCGCGTGTTGGCGTTGTCCGCGGTTACTAATGTCGCCAAACCTGATGCATTGGTTGAAACGACTGCCGCAGGGGTGATCGATATCGCACAACTCGCCGAACCCAAACTAAACGCTATCGTCATGACCATAGTTGATAAAATCAACCGTAAAGGAACACAGTTCTGAGGGAATTTCGAATTATCATCAATGGTGTCGCTCAGTTACCGTTCTTGCCATTGCCAACCCACGGGAACCTGTAATTCCATTTCTGCCATCCGTGCCCACGGAGTCCCTGGATGCTCGGCCTTCACGCCCTCTAAATACTGAACCGCGCGTTCTCCAATCTTTTTGATTACACTTCCGACTTCTGTTTCCGTCGACGGAACTAACTCCCAAGCCGTACTCATCTCTTTTTCAAAGGTCTTACCGCGTTTCATTAATGCCAACATCGCGTTGTACCCTTCAACACGAGAACGCGCCGCTAGCAAGCGTCCCATCGCTAAGTCGTACCCAGCTCGCCAACGCAAGTTCGTCAATTTGTTGCGGTCAGATTCACCGAGTCGCAATATTTCATAAGCTTGCATCAGTGCCGGCTCTAGTTGCGCGGCCGCCAACTGTGCTTCACTCAATTCGCGACTAAACGATGCCTCGTCACGTTTCATAAAATCTCGCGTGGGATTATTCAATACTTGAATCGTTTCCAGCTTGGACACTCGAATCAAAGCAGCTAACGCTTTGTTCTCTTGAATCTTGACCGCATATTCAGCTTGGCTAATATAATCTGGAGCATACTTTTGCAGCGACGAGCGATCATATGAACCTATCAACGCGACCGGACGGCTACCCGGTCGATTCAACATCGACGACGTGTACCCTGGCGCTCGCAGCGCTAAGAACGAGCCCCCACTGACACGACAAATATATTCCCACGCAAAAGGACCGAACCCACTATCAACCGTCTCGGTCACCATCGAAGCGGCCGGATATTCCATTAACAATTGCTCTGTATCACGTGTTTCTGGACCTTGATTGATAAACACCCGCCCAGCGTCCCCGTCTATACCGGCCTCAACGTGCTCCGGCAAAATCGCACGTTTGCCAAATGGGGCGTGGACACCCACCACATACACTGGTATCGCATACTTGGCTAAATCACTTCGCAACAATTCCGCCTGATCCTGATCATCGCCCGCTTCATCGGTCACAACAACTAAAAAGACTTCATATCCTTGCTTGCGGCGCAATTCCAATACGTCGTCTGTGGCTTGCCGTACAGCGGCAAACGCATTTTCCACTCCAGAAGAATCGACAGCAATTTGTGTAAACGCTTCGGTCACTGCCTTGAAATCACCGGACGCCTCTATATGCCTCTGTGTTGATTCGCCAAAAGAATAAACCGATGTTAATAACTGTGTTTGCTCATCCACTTCTTCTGAATTCTCAGTAGCTTGTTGTTCTGCCTCAATAACCAAGCCATCGTAAAAATACTGCGCTTGCATTTTTACCGCGTCCACCATATTTGCTGCACTTTTGGTACGATCGACGATCCAAACAACCAACGTCGGGGCGTCCTCTTTGGACTGTTTGAACATTTCCAACAGCCGATTGACTTCTGGGTGAATCGCCGTAGTCCGACGAACCGTTTGTTGTGTCGGCGGCTCAATCTCAAGATTCAAGCTTGGCTTCGGTTTCTCCCGTTTCGGTCGTGGTTTGGCTGTACCCGTTAAAGGAGCATTCACGCCGGGTATCACTTTTGTCGTATTCACCGGAGGAGACGGATCTGGTTCTGGATTCTCTCCACATCCCATCGCCAAACCCGCTAAAATTATCGCGGCTATTAATCCAAGTGATCTCATTCTCGTTACCATTGCTAATTCAACAATCCAAAACCTGATTTTTTTGTTCCAACTGTATTGTATAGGCAAACCCGCCTATGATAGAAGAGACGTCAACCACAAAGGATCCACCAAATGACATTTGCCCATTTAACACTTGCAACTGTTGATGTCGAGGCGAGCAGTTTGTTTTTCCAAAACACGTTAGGTTGGACACCTGTTTCACAGCCTGACAACATCAATCGCAATGCGGACTGGCTCAATATTACCGAAAATCAACAATTGCATTTATTGTTGGTAGAAGAATTTGAACCATCTCCATTTGAAGCGGAGTTTGGCAGACACTTCGCCATCTTCCAACCAGGCTGCGAGTTCCCAGAACTAAAGCAAAGGCTTGTCGACCACGGCGCTACACTCATCGATCCACTACGTGACACTCCGTTTGAACGATTTTTCTTTCAAGATCCCAACGGGTATGTATTTGAAGTCATCGATCAAGATAGCTATCAGCAAGAGTGAACGTCTCTGCCGCGGTTATTGCTTTGCACTTTCCACAACCCACACGTTCCTAAATCGCACGGGACAACCATGGTCCTGTAAATATACAGGGCCGGCTTCCGGACCAGCCGCCAGCGGTGCGGCTGTTGTGTTCCGATTTCCTGGCAATTCAAGTTTGTCATGAATTTTTACTCCATTGTGATAAACCGTCATCCATGGATTGGTCATTAATTTACCCGCATTATCGTATCGAGCGGCGGTGTAATATATATCGTACGTTTGCCAAACCAGAGGCGGGAAGCACATGTTGATCGGAGTATCGGAAACAGAATAGACTCCACCACATTCGTTCATTTTCCCAACAAGTCCGAACGAATCGAGCATCTGCACTTCATATCGGCCTTGAACATAAATGCCCGCATTGCCTCGCGCTTGGCCTCGATCAAATGGTTGATACGGTAAACGAAATTCGACATGTACATAATGGTCTTGGAAACGCGCCTTGCTCGTCTGATTCGTCATTAATAAACCATCCGGCGTTTTTCTTCCGTTTTCCCAAGCATCGACATCTTTGCCATTAAACAAAACCACGGCGCCAGCTGGGGGCTTCTTTCCTAACGTCGAACTCTTGCGGTTTACTTTCGCGAGCACCGGGCCACCTTCCCCTTCCAAATCAATCAACTCTAACCGTCCATCATTAAGAACGGCCGCACCGTGCTCTTTGGACTCAAAGCGCACTTTACCATCTTTTAGTTCGCCTTCAGATCGTACAATCGTCGACTTATCGTTTTTAAATCCATCGCCCGGCAAACCTCCAGGATAATAAGCAATACGGAATTTACCGTTACCACTAGCAATCACTTGAGCGCCCGCTTTGACTATATTGCCGTCATCGTCCTCAAAGCTTCCTGAATACTCGCCTTGCAACGCGTAATCTGCATCGACTTTGGTAGGATCCGAAATTTTCGGGCCCTCGGCAAACGAGATTGATATCGCGGAAACAGCAATCAAGGAGCACGCCAGCGCGAAGACGAGTTTATGAGACATTTTAACCATGGGAATCCTACTTTAAAAAAACATTTATTTATAGCTCACGTGAACTTACAGTCCATCGTTGATTGTGAATATTCTACTTTCCGCATACGATAACGTATGACTCTTATTCTCATGTGTGGCATCGGTAAGTGCAAGCGACGGTAAATTACTTTTCAGCGGATCCGCAACAAATGTTTGTTACGATCGAGTATTTCGGGGTACCCCGGCAAAAGACGGGTGTCAGTTCGGATTCATTGTCATTTGCCAACTCTCCGATCTCACTCTCGGATGTGCTTTCAGAAATCGCTGGACGGCACACTGCGTTTGGCGAACAATGTTTAACCGGAGACGAATTGTCTCGCGAAACAATTATTAATCTCAACGGAGACCAATTTGTAAGGTCCTTGGATACCCAAGTTGTTAACGGCGATCATATTTTGATTCTTTCTACCGACGCGGGAGGATGACATGAGTTTCTTTGGATATCATGGCGTCTACACCACCGTCGATGCAACGACGGGCACCAGCAGCCAATCTTCTATACCTGAATCTACGTTTCGTCGATTCCCTGGCGGTTCCGCACTCGGCACCCATTTACTGCTCGAGCATGAAGCGTGGCAACACGATCCGTTGAGTGCTGAATCTTCGTTGGTATTCGCATTTAGCCCCTTAATAGGAAGTCCGTTAACAACCAGCGCTAAATTTGCCGTCGTCAGTCGCAGTCCTTTAACAGGTCGCCTCAACGACTCGCTAGCCAGTAGCTCTTTTGCACTGGCTGGAAAACGAAGCGGTAACGATGCTATCCTGATCACCGGCAAGGCGGAAACACCTTGCATCTTAGTAATCGATGATCAACAAACACGCAAACTGCCCGCCGACCATCTTTGGGGACTATCTGCCGAAGATGCCGAGGCCCGCTTAAAAGAACAATTCAACGGGGAACACCATTTTGCGGTAATTGGTCCAGCGGGTGAACAGCAAGTATCCTATGCAACGATTTCACACAGTGGACGACACGCGGGTCGAGGAGGTAGTGGCGCCGTACTGGGAGCAAAAAATGTAAAGGCAATCGTCGTCGCCGGCAACCAACGTACTCCTTGGGCAAATCCCGAGGGATTAGTGGAACGGGCAAAGCAACTATCAAAACTGTCGTTTGGCCCAGCGACCGAAAAATACCGTGAACTTGGTACGGCCGCCAATCTTCTCGTCTTTAACCGCCTTAATTGCTTACCCACCCGCAACTTTCAACGAGGTTCTTTCGCAAATAGCGAGCAGTTCTCACCAGCAGCCTTGGGCGGGGCTCGCGATAAAACACGTTCCAGTTGTGCGGCCTGTACGATCGGGTGCACTCACCTCTACTCTCTCAACTCCGGCAACTCAGATCGCAACGTCCGCATTGAATATGAGAATATCTTCGCTCTCGGCCCGTTATGTGACGTACAGGATCCGGAGGCGGTACTGCAAGCATCCCACCGCTGTGACGAATTGGGAATCGACACGATAAGTACGGGCGGGACCATCGCCTTCGCTATGGAATGTGTGGAACGCGGCTTTCTTGATGAGCCATGGCTCCGCTTTGGCGACGCCGAGGCACTATTGCAGGCTATCGATTTGATCGGTTCCGGCACAGGGCTAGGTAAACTACTACGCCAAGGCAGCCGCGCGATGGCGGCAATTGTCGGACACGACAGCATAGATTTCGCACCGCAGGTTAAAGGCTTGGAGATACCTGGCTATGAACCTCGAGCGCTACAAACAATGTCGTTGGGATTCGCCGTGGGTACCCGCGGCGCCGATCACAATCGTAGTGGCGCCTATGAAATCGACTTCTCTGATGCCGCGGATCGCCGCAACGGTACCGCTGACGCCGCGCGGCTTGCGGTCGACACCGAAGACAAAGCCGCTATCATGGATTCGCTAATCCTCTGTAAATTCCTCCGCGGAGTGTTCGTTAATTACTTCGCTGAAACAGCAGAACTCCTGAACCTTATCACAGGCTGGGAGCTCGACGAATCCGCAATGCAAAACATGGCGCGAGGGATCATTGACGCCAAAAAGGAATTCAACATTCGCTGTGGGTGGACACCCGAGGAAGACACATTGCCTCGCCGAATGCTAACTTCCGCGCTACAAGATGACCCAGAGGCACGGCTCGACACGCAAACACTGCAAACAATGATCGTCGCATACAACTTAAAACGCGGCTGGACCGCGGAGGGCTATTTGCAGGGAATGTCGTCCCAATAAATACCTCACATGCCACCCAAAAATCCAATAATCGATTCGATAGCCGTATCCCAATTCTCTGTTTGCGTAACCCCTGATCGTTTGCGTGGTTTGAAGCTATGATCACCGTCGGTTAGCCAACACATTTTAATCTTGCGTGGCAAACGATAACTACGGACTTCGGTTCGAGTTCCAAAGGTATCCCGTTCACCTTGCAAGATCATTGTGGGTACTTTGATATTCGGCAGGTGTTCAATCCGTAATTTGTCCTTCTTTGCCGGCGGATGAAACGGATAGCCCAAACAAACCAGAGCGTCGACCCCTTCGTGATTGGTGGACATTGAGGCAATGCGGCCACCCATTGATTTACCACCGATTGCTAACCGTTGGTCACCGCCCTCTGCCGCGAGCCGCTCGCGAACTCGTCCGATTATTTCTTGCCAAGCAGCCAATAGCTTCGCCGCTCGATCGGGCGGTCGTCGCCGCTGCGTCTCAATTGCCGTCACCATATATGGAAAATTAAATCGTCCAACTTGAATGCCCTGATGCGATAATTGCTCGGCAAAGTACTGCATGTACTCGGAGTGCATCGATGCGCCGGCACCATGGGCCAGTATCAAAGTCCACTTCGCCTGCGGTGAGCCATCCCAAATCAGATCCATACTACTAATCAGTGATTACTCTTTTTTACTGATGCCAGGCGCAGCCACGAAACTAACCACACTTTTACCATCCTCGGCATTCCAAATTTGAATGTCGCCATTAAAGCCACCACTAGCAACTCGTTTGCTGTCCGCATGAAAAGCGGATGATAACGCCCAATCGCCATGCCCTGCGTATTTACGCACTTCTTTTTGGCCAGCCGCGTCGAGTTGTCTCACTGATTTATCAGCCGAAGGGGCAAAAATAAATGTGCTCGAATGATGTAATTTGAAGACCTCACCCCCTAGCGCTAACTCGCCACTCTTTTTGCCATCCGACTTGTTCCACCAGTGAATTTTGTTGTCTTTCCCGCTGCTATATACAAGTTCGTTGTTGGGATGAAAGGCAACACCTTGGACCGGTTCTGAGTGTCCACCATAAGTCACCAATAATTCACCCGTTTCCACATCAAACAACTTGGCAGTTTTATCTCGACTCGCCGACGCAATTTGAGTTCCGTCCGCATTCCAAGCGATAGCCATAACCCAATCTGAATGGCTGGTAATCGTACGCACGGACTGACCGTCGGCCAGATTAAAGATCTGTATCGCGCCATCCGCACCAGCAATTGCTAATTTATCTCCCTGGGGATTCAGCTGTAAGTCTAAAACGACATCCGAGGTTGTTCCCAACACCTGTTGTAGTTCACCTGTCTCGGCGTCAAATAACCGAGCTTCGCCAATTTGTCCTGGCGACCCACCGCCTGCGATGATCGTCTTGCCGTCGTTGCTAAATCGAATCGCGAACGTACGTTGTGCCATATTCTTGATTCGTCGGATAAGTGAACCATCGGCAACATTCCAAATTGTAAGCTCATGATAACCACCGGCTACTAGTTGATTGCCCGCCGGATTAAATGCAACCGCTGTTACTGGTACGCTACGTGGATATGTCTCTGGTGGATCCGGGTATGTCGGTGCGGGCACGATACTGGCGAGCAGGGCCTGTGGATCCTCAGCGTCATATTTTGCGCCTTCTTTGATCCACTGGGTAATTAATGCGATTTGTTCCGCGGATAACGGGTCGCCTTCTAACGGCATCCGGAAACATTCATCCTCCGCAATAATTCGCTGTAACGTTTCGCTCTCATCCGGACTGCCCGCGGTAATAGCATCCGCTTCCGAGTCACCCGCTAACACAAAACGCTCATAAGAATCAACACGATAGCCGCCTTCGGCTTTCTTAGACCCATGACAGGCAAGACAATTGTCGATCAAAATAGGTGCTATCGCACTTTTAAAACTGACTTCCTCGGCCTGCAAATTTAAACACATGCTGCCTAGAAGAATGAATGCGACTAACTGTATTCCAGATTTATTCATATTGTTCAATTCATTCTGCATTAACCGATAAAGGTAGCAACCCAAATCGCTAGCACTAATTATTTAACTCAAATTAATGTTGGAACAAGAACTCATTCGTGTTTAGAATCGCCCAACAAATATCTTCCAACGCCTCCACGCGATCTTCCTTGGAAGTTAAATGGTCCAAACTTGCCTGTAGTTCGGTTTCGCTTGGTAATCGACAAACGGCACGCTGATACAACTGAGAAATTATCTCCGTATCATTTTTCCCCGCATCAATCATTTTTCGGAAACTATTCTTTTCGTCTCGCAACTTGCCATATACTAGCGGCCCGTTAAAGAACTGTATCGCCATACTTAAATTGGACTCACTGGTCCGCTCACAAGCACACACCGTTTGACGATCTGGTTGACCGAATATTTTAAGAAAGTCATTTTTGACTAGGTCCGGTGCGGGCAATTGAGTCGCTTTGGTCCCTGCCGGTAACCCACTAAAAATTTCCGGAATATCCGTGACATGACAAATTGCATCCAGCAATTGCTCGGCACTCAATAACCGTGGTTGGTAGTGTGAAAAGTACTTCACATCATCCGTATTAAAATCGTTGGGTTGGTAGCTTGTTTGATACGTTCGACTTTTGAGCATCGCCGCTAAAATTGCTTTGCGGTCGTAGCCACTTTCAACAAACTCGCTCGCGAGCCGATCCAACAGTGCTGCATTACTTGGTGGGTTGGTGTCGCGGAAATCATCGGGTGGGTCCACGATTCCTCGTCCAAATACGTGACTCCAAATACGGTTGACCTCTATCTTGGCAAAAAACGGATTGTCCGCTTGTGTTAGCCACTGTGCAAAGTCCTTCCGCGGATCATGTTTATCGGAATCTGTAATCTCGCCTTGACCTGGTACCCAAGGATTCATCTTTTGCCCCGTACGCGGCTGAATAACATCACCACTGTCGGTAACCCAGATGAACATTTCATTGGGGCGTTTAGTGTTCTTCCGTTGAATCCGATTGAAAAACGCGCCCATGCCATAGTAGTTATCCTGTGTCCAACGCTCAAATGGATGGTTATGGCATTTTGCACACTGTAGTCGAGCACCCATAAAGACTTGCGAGATCGTCTCTACACAATCACTCATATCTTTTGCGGTGCGATAGAAATTCCCCGCAGGGTTACTTAAAGTGCTACCACTCGCCGTCAACAATTCCATCGCAAATTGGTCATAGGGTTTATTTTCACTCAGTGATCGCTCCACCCAGCGATAATACTTGTGGACTCCTTCGGTTGTCACTTGGCCAGTCGTCAAACGCAATAAGTCGCCCCACTTCAATGCCCAAAATTTGGCGTACTCGGGTCGCTGTAACAACGCATCTACGAGTAAATCGCGTTTGTTGTCGCTGCCGTCTTCCGCAAACTTCTGGACTTCATCTAGAGAAGGTAAGATACCTATCACATCGAGATACAACCGCCGAATAAACTCTTCATCGGTACATAAATCTGAAGCCAAGTATTGCAGTTGTTTTAGTTTTTCATCAACAAGAGTATCGACATAGTTGTGAACTGGAGGATCGTTCCATTGAAATCCTTCAACATCTTCGGTGAAGGTCAGAAAACAGGATTCGATAAATTCCAAATAACGTACAATCACCGCGATTTCACCACGTCGCTCGCCACTAACCAAACCAGTACGATCAACATCGGCAACTTCTACGTCGGAACTCGTATATACGGCCATCTTAGTAATATCGCGAACACTTCCATCGCTGTAGTGTGCCCACACGCTGATTTGCTGTCCAAACGCGGGCTTTTCAAGAATTCGGCCTTCTTTTGGATAGACTTCAATACTAACAGGCTTTGGCGTATCTGCGGGGTCCATGTTACAACCTTCGGCAATCCAATCTTTTACCACCGCATAGGCTGGATCGTCTGTACGTATTTGCCGACCTCCACCATGAGCTACTTTCATTAATGGTTTCAGCAAGAGCAAGCTATTATCAGCATCTAGTGCATTCGTACGCCGTCCGAAATCTTCCCGAATCAATGTTAGCTCATCAAGTTTTGGATCAAATGCTCGCAACGACAAACGGAAGCCCGCTTTACCACTTGGTGACCCATGGCAAGCACCGGCGTTACAGTTATTTTTACTCAAGGCAGCGAGCGTATCATACAAAAACGAAACCGGTTGTGGTTTATCTTGATTAGATACCGTAGCCGTTGTCGAAATTTTATTGCCTGGCACTTTGATATTGATATCCGCGGACCCATTTCCAACTGGGACAACGATCGACCCTAGAATTACAGCCACCTGTTCATTCGAAGAAGTTATTTCTGCTTCCCGCGTTAAGTCTCGAATCGAACCGTCACTATAGTGCCCGGTAACGACCAATTGCGCTTCTTCGCGAACGCCTGCTAAAACGATAGCTGGCGGAAATACTTCAACCTGTATTAGCTTGGCCTTTTTGGCCGCCGATGCGGGCGAGCATACTAAACACATCACTGCGAAAATGCAGAGCCATCTCAATTGGAAAATATAATTCATTCGATTTATCATAATCATTCTGCTGCCTTTACTTGGACAACGATTTTGTTACTGCTGGCTTGAACATCCTTACCAGCATATTTTGTATTAGCAGTCACAAGCACGTCTTGGATTGCTACGGCTTCAGCGTTTGCTGCCGCCTTTATCTCCACTTCAATTTCTGATTTGTCTGCGGCGATCGTAAGTTCCGCGGGCACGGTCACGGTTTTGGGTAATCCTTGTACGGCAACTGTTACCGCTTCCGCCTTCGAACCGGGACCCCTCACCACAACCACTTTCATTTTCTGACTTTCGCCGACAGTAATAGCCGCGGCCAATTCCACTGACACTATAATCGGATCGATCACTTCGATCGTTACCGTACGAGATACCATGTGCCCACGCCCAGCGTGCTCTGCAAACGCATGCACGGTGAAGGATTTTTCCTTGGCTTGCTCCGGCGTTAGGTCTTCAGCAACGGTAACTGTAATGGCATGAGTGCCTTTGTTGTCTTTTCCAGCAACGCTCACTCCGTCGGATATATCACCATAAAAAGGCACCAAGGCACCCTTGAATACTTCCAACTTACTTTTCGTTGTCATCGAGAGAGTTGCTATTTTGGAACCCCGTGGAACATAAGCCACTGCGGGTGTAAACGCCGGCTCAAAGAACTCAGCAGTCGTTTCCACGGTCGCATATTGAAACAATCGATTTAAATAGGACGGAGGATGACTCATCATTGTGAACTGTGTTCGTATCCATTCGCGAGACATCAGTGGAATTTGCACCGTCTGTCCATCAATTTCCGCTGCGCCCACAATTTGGAAATTGACTAGCGCACCCGCTTCGATATCCGCTGGGAATTGTACAACAACTGTTGCAGCATTAACGCCTTTGGCAAGGACATTCTGATACCATTGCAAACCTGGTATGTCATTGGTTGTTGTAATCGTTATCGGCCCATCATAGCCGTCGCGAGCAACAGTCACTGGAAAGCTGATCGCGCCGCGTTTAGCATCGACTAAATATTTATTCTTGGTTGCTTTGTCATTTTTAAGTGACAAAGAAAACGAGTTGCCTTGTGCTGCGGTAATAAGATATCCGAAGTTGTTTCCACCACGACGCAACAAATCAACTGCTTCTAATAAGTACTCGCCTGTTTCCGGAACAACCCATGACAGCACAAATTCATCTTCATCGGTGACTGCCGCGGCAGCTACTTGAGTGCCATCAACTTTAAGCACTCGATATTTTACGACGGCTGGTGATCCCAAACTGCGCGAGTAGCCGCGAAACCGTAAACGTTTGCCCTTCTCCGCTTGAAACTTAAAGAGGTCAACGTCACCGGCTTGATCCAACAAGCCACTCGCTCCACCGGGCAAGTTGATTTGCGATGCCTGTTTGAATTCATCGTTCGGCTCTTGTTCAACAGCCTGTACACCGCCTAAAGCAATCGCGAGTGCCATGCCTGAGGCATTACTGTCGGCAGCTCTCGCTGAAACGGCCAATAACGTACCATCGGCATTTCCGTTTTCATAGATTGATGAGACTTGGGCTTCATCCTTAGAGGGCCCCGTAAAGCCGACGGCCGCTTCTGCCCCTTGTTGTATGCCCAGCGGGAAAGCGGTTGTCACGTTTGGGAAATTTCCGATTCGCAATGCATAGGGTTGGCCAGATTTGTATCCGCTATCAGCAACTTCGATGATATACGTACCCGCCGTCGCAAATTGGTGACGAAATCGACAATCCGTATTCAAGCCATCACTGTCATCCGCATAGGCAAGTTCATCGCCAGCAGCTGTCAACAACCTCAACACTGGGTCCATCGAAGACCCGATGCGACTGGCATATACATCGAAGCTAATAACCTCCTCGGCTGTAACTTGAAAGCTATAGTAATCGTGTGTCGTTCCACTACTGGTTCCAATAATATTCGTCGGTTGGTCCACTCCTTGGGCAGTCTCGGCAGTATTGTTTTTGCCGCCGTCAGTTGTTGCCGGCAAATCATCGACCATTACCAGAAACAGTTGTGAGACACCTTGAGCATTGGAGACCACTAACCCGCCCACACCGACCGCCGATTTTTCTGTCAATGTGATCGCCAATTTCGCCGTTTTGCTATCATCCGCTCCCTCCGCAGTAGCTAACACTTTGACATCTGCAGCGAAAGTCGTCCAAGCATTTAACGGCGACGTTAATTCCGTTCCAACGAGGGTGACTTCTGTAGTTTGAGCAGGACGAACTGACCGCGGAGTAACACTGGAAATAACCGGTGCGGCCCAAGTAGCGGTTGGACAAGCCGCCAGAACAATAACAAAAAATGCTATTTTCACTAAATTCCATGTCTGCGATAGGGTGCGGCAACATTTCATTGGCAAGGGTCTATTTTCCTTGGAAGGCATAAACAGGTAGGATAAACAGGCAAGGCGTTTATTAGATGCCCTGATGTTATGACTATATTGTAGTTTGTCTCAAAGCATGCCGTCAAACAGCCTGTGCTATTTCTGTCTCCTTTTTTGGCCCTCTGTGAAAATATTAATATGCCGCTCCACAAGCTGATACTAAAAACCATCTTCACAGCACTGCTGTGCTACTTTCCGATTCAGAGCAATCTGGCTCAAAAGAAGATAAAAGTCATGATTACCAGCACGGCCGATCAAACGCAGCAGCCCTGTTATATCATTTTGCCCCGCGGTTACGAGAAGTCCGACAATGTCGACAAAATACCGTTGCTCATATCGCTTCATAGCTGGAGTGCGGGATTAGAGCAAGCCAAACCCGTACTCGAGAAACAAGCGGCGAAGCTTGGATGGATCTATGTGTTTCCCCATTTTCGTGGGCCCAATCAAACTCCCGCTGCCTGCGGAAGTGAACTAGCGCAACAAGATATTCTCGATGCCGTCGTCTGGGCCAAACAGAACTATCGAGTTGACCATTCACGCGTCTATCTTACCGGCGCCTCGGGTGGTGGCCACATGACGATGTTGATGGTGAGTCGTCATCCTAAAATATGGACAGCCGCAAGTGCTTGGGTTGGAATTAGCGACCTCACCCAATGGTACACAGTACATGAAAAATCACGATACGGAGACATGATGCGAAAAAGTTGCGGGGGGGCACCCGGTGACAGCGCTATAGTTGATGCCCAATACCGTCAACGATCGCCGCTGCCCTTTTTAAAAAACTCCAAACAAGTCCCACTTGATATTGCTGCCGGTATTCACGATGGACATACCGGTAGCGTACCCATTTCTCATTCACTACTGGCCTTCAATGAAATCGCCAAAGCGGCGGGGGATCGTCTGATTACCGCTAATGAAATGAAACAACTAAGTATCCCGCACGGACGGCTAGAGAATCCATTGCCGGTGGATCGCGAGCAAGATGCTGCCTTGGGACGAGAAATATATTTGCGCCGCTACGCCGGTCAAAGTCGAGTAACTATATTTGAAGGTGGTCATGAGGGCATTTCTACAGCAGCGATCGATTGGCTGAAGCGTTTTCACCGACTTGACGATGGCAGCATTTTCGATGAAAGCAAATAAAAATGAGCCGCAAATTAAAGCAAGACTTAGAAGTCGAACAAGCACTAGCGCGGGAACACAATCGCAAGGCTTGGGACAAAATGGTTGTCAGTAAACGGTGCTTTACGAAGCCCGCCAATGATGAAGATCTTCACGACCCCGTCGGCACGATCCATGCACAAGGCTGGCTCGACGGTAATATTGCCAATCAACAAGTACTCTGTTTGGCAGCGGGCGGCGGGCGACAAAGTGCCATTTATGCCGCTGCCGGCGCGAACGTAACCGTCGTCGATATATCACCTGCAATGCTCGAACTAGACCGTCAAGTCGCACAGCAAAGAGGATTTGATTTGCGAGTCGTCGAAGCTTCCATGGATGACCTTTCTGTTTTTACAAACGCTGAATTTGACATCATCATCCAACCGGTCAGCACCTGCTATTTACCAAACATCGCTCCAATATTTATGGAAGTAGCTCGGGTACTACGTTCCGGGGGAATCTATATCAGTCAACATAAACAACCGACAAGTTTACAAACGAGCTGGCAACGCAGTGAAAATGGCTGGACGTTAGATCAGCCCTATTATCGGTCTGGACCGCTACCAATGTTACCCATGAATCAAAATCAAGGTTCACGACTGCGGGAAGAAGGGACACACGAGTATCTCCACCGCTGGGAAGACATCTTGGGAGGAATGTGTCGAGCGGGCTTTGTCATTGAAGATTTTATTGAACCCTTTCACGCGGATCCCGACGCTGATCGCAGTAGCTTTGGTGACCGATGTCAATTTACCGCTCCCTACATGCGTATCAAGGCTCGACGCTGCGGTGAAGTTTCCCCTAGCAGTAACAAACCTCCGCTCGTCATTCCAGATTGATTTAAACCCCGCCATCCTCGACTATTTGACCAGAAGTTTGCAATTGCAGAAACACGCATGCTGCGCCACAATACTAACAGTAGAAATCAGCTTTCAAATAACTTTGAATGAGCAAAAACGGAGAGGGTATCGCGGTGGTGGATAAACCGATTCAGGACATTGTTAGTTGCATGGGAAACCCAGTTGCTGGAAATCCCAGTCAATTCATGATGGAGCGTGCCTTTGTGGACTGCAATCTTGATTGGCGATATTTAACGCTTCAAGTTCCCGCTGAAAATCTTGGCGAGGCCATGGCAGGGTTTCGGGCGATGTCATTTCGCGGCGGTAATTTCACGATTCCACATAAAGTGGCCGTACTTGAATATCTTGATGACCTCAGTGATGCGGCTCGATTAATGGGCGCCGTCAATTGCGTCAATGTAGTAGACGGGCAACTGGTTGGTGAAAATACCGATGGCAAAGGTTTTGTGCAATCACTGCGCGAAGTCATCGATCCTGCCGAGACAAAGATTGTCATCATGGGCGCTGGTGGCGCTGCTCGAGCGATTGCCGTCGAATTGGGACTGGCCGGTGCCGCTAGTATCACAATTGTAAATCGCACGGAGTCACGAGGCCAAGAACTTCTTGCCGTGCTGCAGCAAATTGATAACTGCGAAGCCAATTTAGTCACACTCGACGGTGATTTTGAAATCGATGAAGATGTTCAAGTCGTAATTAATGCAACCAGCATTGGGTTAGGCGATGCCGAAGCGAAGGTTCCCTTGGATGTTGAAACACTGTTGCCATCGATGGTTGTAGCCGACGTTGTCTTTAACCCACCCCAAACACGACTGTTACGTGATGCAAAACAATGCGGGTGTCAAACGCTCGATGGATTGGCAATGCTCGTAAATCAGGCTGTCATTGGATTCAAAATATGGACCAAAGTCGACCCAAACCCGGATGTGATGCGGGAAGCTCTCGAAGAATATCTCGAACTCTGACAAACTCATGACTCGTGCTACCCCAGGTCTATTTATTGTAGGTACCAACACAGAAGTTGGGAAAACCTATATCGCCTCACTTATCATTCAAGCATTAGTTCATAGCGGCATCCGCGTGGGCGTTTATAAACCAGCTGCTAGTGATTGTCCGCTCGAAAACGGCGAGCATCGCAGCGCAGACGCCCAACAATTATGGGAGGCCGCCGGAAAGCCCGGTTCCTTGGAGCAAGTTTGTCCGCAACGATTTGTTGCACCATTAGCTCCACACCTTGCTGCTCAAGCAGAAGGACGCCAAGTCGATGCCAAATTACTGCGGACTGGCTTGACCTACTGGCAAGACAATTATGACTTTGTTGTTGTCGAAGGTATTGGCGGTTTGATGTCGCCGGTCAGCGATGAGGATTATGTCGCTGATCTGGCCTATGAGTTTGGCTACCCACTACTCCTAGTAGCAAGTAACGAACTCGGATGTATTAACCAAACACTGCAAACACTTATTACCGCCGCTGCCTTCGAAGATGGTTTACCCGTGGTGGGGACGGTTTTGAATAACCGGCGGGCGACACCTACAGACGATATCAGCCAAGCGACCAATTTTGACGAGATAACTAGGTGCAGTGTGCCTCCGGTACTCGCCAGCGTAAGCTATCAAGGATCATTAGATCCCGATATCAATTGGTTTGAACTCGGTGCCCAGTTTGATAGCTTGAGCCGTCCAAGCCAATAGACCAATTCGTTGAAAACAACATAAATGCCAATCAGGCTGAGCCCGTTGTGGACCTAAATCCAATAGAATAATGTCATGCAAGCTGCACAAGTCATTGAATTACTCGATTCGCCCAAGGCCGCTCAAGCTTGGTTGGCCAATCTAGGTGTAACGGAAACCGCCACCGCATTCCGATCCTTGTTAGCGCTAAATGAAGCAGGCATGACGATTGATCTCGTGAGCGTCACGCTGACTCAACTCGAACAAATTCTGCCGACCTTAGTTCAACCGGAACAGGTACTTCACTCACTAGCACACTTTATCAGTGTATCGCGAAATCCAATATCACTCGGGGCTTTGTGGGAACGAGACACTGAAACGCTTGTAACGCTGCTTACCATTTTTTCTGCCAGTCAACATCTTAGCCAAATCTTGATTGACGAGCCGGAGTGTTATGACTTACTACGGATAACGGATGGCCAGCGTGTCGACCGCGGGATCATTCTCGATGAAATCCTTAACGAAATAATGAGTGTTTCCGGTGATACCGCTGTCAAGCGTCAACTACAACGCATTCTTCATCGCGAGTGGCTGCGAATCGCCTACGGTGATCTCATCCGAAAACAAACTCCGGATACTGTGCTAGAACAAACCAGTTATTTGTATGAAGGATTACTTGCCGCGGCGTTTCAGGTGGCGGTGAGTCGCACCGCAGCAGCAACGGACTCCAACCTTTCAGACCAATTCGCCGTGATTGCCCTCGGAGATCTCGCTGCCAACCAAATGTGCTATGGCGACACGGTAAATATCCTGATGGTGTATGACGGGACGAACAACGATGCGGGTGCTGATGTCCTTAATAAGGTGTTAGCCAAAACGCTGGCGTTGTTAACTTCATCCACCGGTGAACCGCTTTTCACGATTGATGTAAGTTTCCCACTATCCAATAACAATTCCTCACCAGCAACTAATCTCAATGCTGCCGTTCAATATCTTGATTTTTCCGGCCGGACATGGCAACGCTGCGCTCTCATCGGAGCACGCCCCTGTGTTGGCAATGCTGAATTAGGTGCTGAATTTCTACGGCGCATCGACAAATGGATTTACCGACGCTATCTAAGTCGTGCCGACATGACTGGAATGCGGTCACAAAAACGTCGGCTCTATCGCGGGGACCATACCGCCAGCGTGGTGTTGGATATGCAGTCTACGCCCGGAGCCACAGCCGACATTATCGCAGTCATACAGTTTGTGCAATTGCTCAATGGCACCGCTTTTGCAAACATTCGGATGGCCGGAACAATCAATGCCATCGAAGCCTTACAGCACAACGAATTGCTTACCGCTGAAGAACAAAATGCCCTCCGCGACTCATATTTGACGCTGAAACATATCCAACACCGACTTCAGGTTATCACGGATTCCAATGTCACGGCCTTACCTCAAAATCCCAAACGTCTCCAGCACCTCGCTAGTAGCCTCGGGTATACCGGTGACGAACAAAATGACCGGTTGGTAAATGATGTGCGGCATGCTGTCACACTAAGCCGTAAGATTCTCGACCGATTATTGGATGATTCCTTTGTGGACCAAGAACCCGACACGCCATCGGAAATGGATATTGTGCTCGATCCTCACCCTTCCGATCAACGCTTAAAAGAAGTGCTCGGGAAACA
Organism: uncultured Planctomycetaceae bacterium; assembly: GCA_963934735.1. Lineage (GTDB taxonomy): Bacteria > Planctomycetota > Planctomycetia > Pirellulales > Pirellulaceae > UBA721. The sequence continues at coordinate 29,533 of CAWVZW010000011.1, read as the reverse complement.
TAACTTCCGCAATGTCCAACTCGCGCACCAATACTTAACGGACCTGGCAACAGAACGTATTTCCTTCTTATCGACTCGCCGCTGCCGTCATTTTCTAGCGTTAATCGCGCCCCAATTGTTAGAAGCAATCGCTCAAACACCAAATCCAGATTCCACTTTGGCCAATTTGTGCGCCGTTAGTGAATCCCTTGGTGGCAAAGGCGTACTCTGGGAATTATTTCAATTAAATCCGCCAACGCTACAGCTATATGTGCAGTTGTGTTCGACAAGTCCCTACCTGACTGGAATTTTGACGAGCTATCCCGGAATGATCGACGAACTGATGGATTCATTGATCCTAGATCAACTGCCAAACAAAGAATCGCTACAAAACATTCTCCGCGAGTTAACGAAAAGCGCCTCACTCGGTGGTTCCTCACTCATTGATGTGTTGCAGACTTTTAAGCATGCTCAACATTTGCGAGTAGGAGTCCGAGACATCCTTGGCAAAGACAGTTTATCCGCGGCACATCAATCACTATCAGACATCATGGATGTATGTTTAGAGCAAGTCGCTGGCGACAATTATGAACAATTGGTGAGTAAGTACGGTATCCCGACGATTGACAGCGGGGCACATGCCGGTCAGCCGGCGGCCTTTCTCATGCTAGCCATTGGTAAACTTGGCGGCCGCGAACCAAATTTTCATAGCGATGCAGAAATCCTATTTCTGTATGATGCTGAGGGCACAACCGTCGCACAAGACCGCGACCATCACAGCAAACCGACGTCCAACCACCATTTCTTTAATGAACTTGCTAAACGGATCCTCAAAACGGTAACCCGCTCTGGGCCCCACGGTCGACTGTTTGAAATGAATAGCAAACTGCGGGCAACGACGCCCACTGGTTCTTTAGCCGTCGAAATTTCCGAATTCGTTAAATTTCTTGGTAGTGACAAAGCCCAAGTCAGTCATTTTTTACGGCTCTGTAATTCACGGGTCGTTTACCACTCAAGTGATACAACGAACAGCAGCAAGACGCTCATCTCGCAAATTCATCAAACCATTATCTCGATGCCACGAAAAAAGAATTGGCAACAGGAAATCTATAATCTAAGGATCGAATCTGAAGAGGGCGCCGCTGAACATAACTTAAAGCGTTATCTTGGCGGGACAATGGACGTCGAGACCATTGTGCAAATGTTGCAACTCAAACATGCCCCGCAACATCAAGAGATTCTGCAGGTCGGAACATTGGCAGCAATGGAACAACTTGCCGCCTTAGGGTGCCTGAGCAGTGAAGACGCACAAGCTCTAGGCCAATCGTACACTTTCCTGCGCGAAATCGAAGCTGGATTACGATTGATGGATACCTCAGCCCGTCATGACCTGCCTAAAGATCCGCTGGCGCTCACAACGTTGGCATCTCTACTGGGTTATGAAAGTCCGCAAGCACTCGTCACCATCTGCCGTCGCTTTCGACAAGACAACCGACGCCGTTTTAATGCAATCTTAAAAGCGGTATAGCAGTGATCCTCGAGACAATCACCACTCTAGTCGAGAAATCCGACCAGTTCTTGGCTACGGCTCGGTTGTTGTAGTTTCCGCACAGCCTTTGCTTCAATTTGACGAATGCGTTCGCGAGTAACCTTGAAAATATGGCCCACTTCTTCCAGCGTATAGCTGTATCCGTCGCCAAGCCCATAACGCAGCTTGATGATTTCTCGTTCGCGATAGCTCAATGTTTTCAGAACATTTCCGATACGATTGCGCAACATTTCCTGAGCTGCACCAGACGCTGGACTTTCCGCACCGCCATCCGGCAGTAAATCACCAAATTGACTGTCTTCACTATTACCGACAGGTCGATCGAGTGATATTGGATAACGACTCATCGCCAATACACGACGCGCTTCATCAACGGTGGTCTCACTGCGTCGAGCTGTTTCTTCGAGTGTTGGCTCACGACCTAGCTCTTGCAACAATTGTCGCGAACAGTTTCGCACGCGTGACATCGTTTCCACCATGTGCACAGGAATACGAATGGTACGACTTTGGTCCGCAACTGCGCGAGTAATCGCTTGGCGAATCCACCAAGTTGCATACGTACAGAACTTAAAACCACGTCGGTACTCAAACTTATCAACCGCTCGCATCAAACCAGCGTTGCCTTCTTGGATGAGATCTAAGAAGCTCAATCCACGATTGCGATATTTCTTGGCAATCGAGACGACCAACCGCAAGTTACCTTCAGACAATTCTCGTTTGACCTGTTGGTAGATTGAGTAAACACGTTGGATGTATCTCACACGATTTCGCAAGCTGGTCGGCGTTTCTTGAATCGCTAACAAGATATTACGATACTGTCCCAGTAGGTCTCGCTTGGTCTGGTGATCTTTGTTCTCGCGGGCTTGTTCAATGTCTTGTTGTAGTTGATCAATGCAACTACTAAAATCTTCCAGAGTTTGAATCATCGGTTCGATGCGGTGTGTACGCAAACCAAGTTCTTCAACTAGGCGAACACAACGACGTCGGCGACGACCTAGGTTTTGCCAAGCCTGACGGCGTTCTTCAGCGGTACATTTCTTGTTGACTGCTACGTGGAAGTCGCGTTTGTTAAGGCGTGAAAGTTTTCCGAGAGTCGCAAGGTTGCCGGGCAAGCGGCCAATAATTTGTTCTTTTTCTAGACGATCGGTAACTGACACTTGGACAGTTCGATCAAATGGCAGTTCGCCACGATGTACCCGACCGAGTACTTTGAACGCCATTTGGAAAACATAATCACTTTCTAAAAGCTTAGCGCGGAAGTCTCTGCGAGTATCTTCAATACGTTTTGCCAGTCGAATTTCTTCGACTCGAGTCAATAACGGGATTTCGCCCATTTGAGTTAAGTACATACGAACCGGATCATCCGACCAAGATTCCTGTAGATCTACCGTAGTCGTTTCTTCAACTATTTCAGTACTCGTTGTTGCCGGCGTTGACGTTTTACTTTCAGTTGATCCTGTCGCACCGTTTTGAAAACTACTGTTTTCGGTCGTGTTGGACTGTGCTGGATCTTCTTCGAAATCATCCAAAGGTGAAGAATACGCATTCATACTTTTAATTCCTGGCAGATTAAAGTGTAGTTGGATTGTTGATTGAATTCTGCTCTCATCAAAAGAACAAAAAATTGGCGCTGAAATAGCTTAAAGATCAATGTGTAGTTAGTGTTTACTAATAACGGTGGAAAGTAACAACTTTGTGGTAACGTATTGAAGGCAATCTTTAAGATGATGCTGAATCTAAATTTGGCTTATTTTCAGTTGCAGCACCTTGAATGGTTCATTGGTTCTAAGCATGTGGCATTGGCGTTTCGCCATTGGCTCACTGTGAACACGGATAAATGTACCATTGGGTTTTAATGTGTGCCGACTAGAGATTCAATTTCCATCTGAATTGTTGCCCTTGAGATTCAACCGTGACCGTAACAACACGACCAGTCGAATCAATTTGACATTCAATCCCTCCCAAGGAATCCCAATGCTGAGCAACTGCCCAGTATCGTGTTCTTGCCTAGTCAGTACAGTTTCCCTGATACTACTAGGTTCGCTCTTTCATTATCCTTATGAAAAAAACGCCGGAGTTCCTGCTTATTGCAGCCATGTAAAAATCTAGTCAACACCTGTACTTGCTTTGTACTTGGTTAATTTTACCTACCAACAGCGTTGGGTCTAGTATCAAACCAAATGAATTCCTGATAATCCAAATAGACAACCAAAAAAACTCATCTACTTTGAACGATGGCACTACCTCATTACGTATTCTTAAATACCTCCTCCCCTGTACCATTACTATGTTTTTACGTGCGCGAGCCACCAACAAAAACAACTTTTATTTTGTCTTTGTCGCATTGATGTCAAATTAAAAAATAAAGAGCATGTTTTTCCGGCATCTAAAGACACTTTGATTGATAAAAAACACCAACTCTTCCCGCAGCGTTTGCATTTAGGTGGCATACTTTAAGCAGATACTATGTAATACGTACCTGATCCAATCCTTTTATGTAAACCTGCTAAACTTACAACAATAATGGCCGAAACAACTTTCACAAATCAAACCGTCGTCGTTACCGGCGCGAGTTTAGGAATCGGACGAGCAACGGCGCTAGCATTCGGTGAATCTGGGGCAAATGTCGTTGTTAATTACCGCTCAAGTGAAGACGCGGCGCACGACGTTGTCGCGCAGATCGAAGCGGCGGGAGGCAAGGCTATCGCACATCAGGCGGACATGGCTGACCAGGAGGCTGTCGAGTCTTTAATACAGCGTGGTGTCGATGAGTTCGGCCAAGTCGATATTGCCATCAGCAATGCTGCCTACAGCGACCGAGACTTTTTCTATCAAGCTGATATGGAAGAATTCCGACGCACTGTCGACGTAACGATGTGGGGAGCATTTTATCTTACCCGAGCAGCTACACAACAAATGATTTCGCAAGGTGATGGCGGTATTATTACGCTTGTCAGTTCGCCTCATGCGTTCATTCCCGCCCCTAAAGCGATGGCCTATAACATGTCAAAAGCAGCGTTAGAGCATATGGCTCGGACCGCTGCCATTGAAGTGGCGGAGCATCGCATCCGCATCAACATGATCCAGCCTGGTTGGATTGACACTCCCGGCGAGCGTAAATTTGCCAGCGAAGAAACACTCCAAACCGCTGGAGCAAAGATTCCCATGGGCCGATTAGGAACGCCAGAAGAAATAGCTCGAGCAATCATATTTCTGAGCGATCCCGCCAACCCGTACATGACCGGCGCAACGCTACTCGTTGATGGCGGTATCAGCTTACCATGGTGGGCCGCTCGCGGTTCAGCAGCCCCTTCCGATTGAACCTTTCACTAATTCCAATAACACACTACAACCCCATAAACTCTCTATGTCCACTTATCTATTAACATGTGAATGCGGACTCGACATACCAGTGCAGGTTGCCCAAGCGGGCGATCAACTCACTTGTTCATGTGGTGCCCGCATCGCTGTGCCTAATTTGCGTGACGTAAAACAATTAACTCTCGCCGACGTCCAACTCGACACACCCAAGCGTGAATGGAATACAGTTAGTGGATCTATATTCGCAATAGCAATTGTATTTATCGCCATCGGCCTAGCTGTTGCTACGTATAACTACTCTATTGGCAGACAACTAATCACCACCGACACAACGGCCGCAGCACACGAATATGGCAACATTGTCATCGATCAGATGCCACCATATGAATCCATTGAAGTTTTCGCCGTCATCGTTGGCCGTGGACTTGGCGAACAACAGACCGTTGATTTCCTAGTTGAACAAAAAAAACAAACATCATTCTATAATTGGGCCAAGGGAGGTCTGATTCTCAGCGCACTCGGTTTGCTACTCATCTTCGTGCCCGTCGTACTAAATCGTACTAAATCGTAAAAACAGACTGACTCTTGACGATTGCATAGTCATCTGGGAACGTATGAAACGCTTGCAGCAACAAACGATTTTGTCGCGTTTCTATATTGATATAACTCAGCGCACCGGTTTGCACTCGGTTACTGTTATTAAAGGCGTGTACCATCCCTTTGAATTCGCTATCGCGAGCTAATTCCTGTTGAAAGCTCCAGAAAATATCTGGCGACACTTTTTCTAGCTGGAAGCTCGTTTGATAATGAACGCCACCTTTACATGACAACGATTCACAATGTTCGCCTTCTAGTTTACGTGACAACAATCGTCGTCGACGCGGCAGGGGCTGAGTACTCGCAGCAGCTACTTCAGCCAACACCACATTATTATGCTCAAACGAGATCACATGCCCATCGCGAGTGATCGCGATAGTTACTTTATAATCACCTCGTTCAACGCAGCGGGTTTCAAAGATCTCGAATAATTCTGGATGCAAGGAGCGACCATAGAGTTGGAAAGCAAGTTCGGCAACTTTTGGTCTTACGGAAAGCACGTATTCAGATCCTATTTGATTCAATGAGACATCGATTAGCTATTACAGGTACGCGCCATTATAGGATTTGTAGCAATCAAAAACAAAGCCAGTCTGCGAAAACTTTTACCCGTCATTGGCGTTTTGTTTTTTCAACGCCGCTTGAAAGACCTGCAACTTACGGCTCATCGCCTGGCTCGCAGGATCCAGTTCCACCGCCTTACTTTGCCATAGCACAGCCTCTTCAAACTTCCCCGCTCCGAAATACGCATGTCCCAATGTATCAAGATATCCAGATAATTCCCAACCTCGGACGTCAAGCGACTTACGACTAAATTTAATGGCCAGCTCAAAGTCACCAACCGTATTGCCGACGAGCCAAGCGTATTGGTTATAGGCGCGCGCCAAATCATAGGCCATTTGAGCCTTCGCGGTACGATCCAATGTTGTTTTAATTTTCTTCTCTAGTTGATCGACTTCTGTTGCATAATGTTCTGCAGCTGCCGCTATATTCGCTAGGGTATCCTGCCGCCACTTCTCATCGGTCTGGGAATACTTAAATGCTGCAATGAGTACGTCACCATCGTATTGATCGAGAGTCAGAGCTTTTTCTAACAGTATTTTTTGCTGTGGAAAATCTTTTCGTTCCGCAGCCGCACTTGCTTGGTAAAAGATATAGCGCGATTCCAATGCCGCGAAACTCGGATAAAATCGCTTGACGGCCATCACCGTGGCATTATTATCTTTTTGTTCTATAACCCCAGCCAAAGCCTCCGCGGCTTCCATGTCCCGCGTCAAATCATGAAACAACTCCGCCAAAATAATCCGCACACGAACACCCATATCCGACTCGACGGTTGCTTGCTCCGTACATTGTTGATATTCAGCGATGGCCCAATCATAAAAATGGTGTTTGGTTAGCCACACGGCCATGGTGGTATGAGCGACGATATCTTCAGGCTTTATTGCGATAGCTCGCTGCACTGCCTCAGCCGCTAGTTCTTCGTTCTTTGCATACTGGTGCGCTTCCGCTAGTCGATATAGCAGTTCTGGTAATTCTCCAAACTCAATCGGGAATCGCTCTTCGATTAACCCAGCATATTCCCAGCTTTCTTCGCTGGCAAACCAATCAATCGCTTCGATAAGTTGCTCACGGGAACCGTCCAATAAATTAACGCTGCGGCGAGCAACATGGGCAGCGGCTTCCTTGTCACCTAGACCTCTCAATAATTGGAATTGCCATCTCAATAAATTTCGCAGCAGCGTGCGACTAGATTGATTAGGAAACGTAGCTAACAACACTTCCTCGGCACGAGTGATTTTATCCCAAGCGGCAACGGATTCCTGAGGGGATTTTAGTGACAACGCGTATGTTTGCACCCAGCGTGCTCCCACTCGACTACTCTCACTATGCAAGCCTTCTAATTCTGCAACTAGCTCTGTGGTACGGGCACCAGCTGCAGGAACGACTTGGTTCATGATTAACAGCGCGGCAAACCGCGACAGACGATTCGATGATTCATAGCGAACCATACGACTCAGCGCTGCTATCCCTAGGTAATCATCTAGAGCAGCTAAACGTTGCATGTGACTCTTGCGATCTTCGCTGTTTTTGTCTGCGTATCCACTCAAGATAGCACGCACTTCGGGGCCATCGGTACGCACCGTCCACGGAATGCGAATGCTACCAATCAGAAACATCGCGCGTTTAGATACCTCAATGTCATCATGATGTTGAGCAACATGTAATTGATCAAACGCAAATAACCCTTGTTCAAGCAATTTACCTTGAGCAACTTCTCGAGTCGTGAAATCATCATTGCCTAATTGTTCGATCAATACCGCAATGCGAGCTTGTCGCAATGTTGTGGAACTGTCTTGAGCCGCGCGAACCGTTTGTGAGCACAACATGGATATCAATGCAAAACAGATAATACAAATCAAACACAAAGCAAATCTGTGGCGGTGACCGCTGGCTAGATTTGCGAGAGTGGATTTTATAACTGGCATAACACGCTCTTAAACTGGTTTTGATTCAGCGAACAATCGACAGGGTAAACGCGTACAATTCCAACTTCACAGCAAATCTACTGTTCCATCTCTTCGATATACTTACGTAATCGCTCAACTTCGTCAGTGACATCTTTTAACTTTAACATGTTCTCCACACGCTTTAACAGCTCAACTTGATTGACGGGCTTCGACAAGAAATCATCCGTTCCCGCCTTAACTGCACGTTCAATATCACCCCGTTCATTCAACGCTGTCACCATCAGAACCATAATCGTAGCCGTGGCCGGAGCGGCTTTGATCTGTTCACAAACTTCAAATCCATTGAATTTGGGCATCATTACGTCTAGTAATATCAAATCGGGATTAAACGAAGCGACTTTATCAAGCGTATCCTGTCCATCGATGGCAAAATCGATCTCGCAATCCAATTCCGACAAATAAGCGTCGAGCAATTCGCAATTCGCTTGGTTGTCGTCGGCAATTAAAATTCTATTCTTATCTGACATCGCTAACTTGTTTACCCTATTTAGAATTAACTTGTGAGTTCTGACTATTCGATAAAGAACTTCGCACCCGCCTAATGCATTATAGGCATGTGGCCGATTGTCCTACATGTCGTTCTACATATATCGTACAACAAATTGTTAGGAAACCAAAAACGCTCTGCGGTATTATGCGGAGATTACTTTGTCTTCAGGCACCGGAAACTGTCCGCATAATTCGCGAATCTGTTGATGAATTGAGGCATGCAGTGTGGTGTCTTCGGGAGCTTGCAAGCCACTTATCATCCATTTGGCAATGGAGTTCATTTCAGTGGTGCCCATTTTTCGAGTTGTTAACGCCGGCGTACCAATACGAATCCCAGATGGGTCATTTGGTTTTCGTTCGTCAAAGGGAATCATATTCTTGTTGACCGTAATTCCACATTGATCCAGTACGGCTTCGGCAAGTTTACCACCCATGCCTAACGACTGAGCTACATCAAGCAACATCAAGTGATTATCTGTTCCGCCACTGACCAATTTCATACCGCCAGCTTGTAATGCAGCCGCGAGGGTTTTCGCATTGTCGACTGTCTGTTGGCCATATTCTTTGAATTCATCCGTTAACGCCTCGCCAAAACAAATCGCTTTACCAGCAATGATGTGCATCAACGGCCCGCCCTGTAAGCCAGGGAAAATACTACGATTGATCGCCTTGGTGTGTTCATCTTTACACATCACCATCCCGCCTCGAGGGCCTCGTAAAGTCTTGTGTGTTGTCGTCGTCACAAAGTCTGCACACGCGACTGGGTTATGATGGACACCGGCTGCGACAAGTCCCGCGTAATGGGCCATATCCACAAACAACAATGCTCCAACATCTTCCGCAATCTGTGCAAATTCATCATGAGGCATTTCTCGCGGATAAGCACTGGCACCAGCCACGATCAATTTTGGTTTGTGCTCCTTAGCTAACTTCGCCACTTGATCCATATCTATACGGTGCATCTCTGCGTCGACTCCATAACTCACAAAGTCGTAGAGAATGCCGGAAATATTGAGATGCATGCCGTGCGTCAAGTGACCACCGTGAGCGAGATCCAAGCCCATCACACAATCGCCATACTCTAAACACGATAAATAAACGGCCGTATTGGCTTGGGAGCCCGAGTGTGCTTGAACATTAACGGAATCGCTGCCGAACAATTCTTTGGCTCGGTCAATCGCTATTGATTCCGTGGTATCAACATGCTGACAACCTCCATAATATCGGCGGCCTGGATATCCTTCTGCGTATTTATTGGTCAAAACACTACCACACGCTTCCATCACAGCGCGACTCGTATAATTCTCGCTAGCAATCATCTCCAATCCAAATCGTTGACGATTGCGTTCTTGTTCGATGCTCTCAAAAACGGCGGGGTCTTGCGTTTGCATTACGCTCATTCGTTTGTTCACTTCCTTCTTATCTGTAATTAAATGCAGTTCCAAATACGTTAACTAAAAATTGTGGAAGCCCAACACTAGTTCGTCAATCAGACATCGCTAGGATTGGTGCCTATTCTGTGACTTGCTGTAATGTTACCTGCAAGGCACCTTCATTCGCTGCTAGTTCAGCCGGGGAATCGTTCACTCGAAAATAAAGCACTCCATTGGACGGAATCATAAAATCTCCACCCTCACCTACAGCACCATAATTAGCTAAACCAGTTTCGCCTAGTTGTTGTGGTTCATCGAGTGCAAGCAACAATTTCCCCAACGGCTGCCCCCGATGATAGCGTATCGTAATCCCTCCCGCTTCACTTTCCCATGGCACTCCCTGCGGCTGCTCGGTAGAATCTTCACGGTGAATAACAAATCGCCCAGTAGCCGCAATTGCCAATTTCATTCCTGCGGTCACTCGCAAACCCGTAGACTGCCAACCACGATCGGCACGAACCGTGATCACTGCGGCCGCTAATTCAAGTGGCCGAACTTCGACAACATCAATGGATTCTCGCGCAATATCAAAACCATATTCCATATTCATCACAAATACTTGCCATTCCTGACGAACCTGAAACCATTGGTCACCATAGGCTTTTACCAAGTCCAGTGAAAACTCAGGTGAACTGTCTCCAATATTTTTCCGATGTTCCCGAAACGTCTTTTGAAAAGCGGGATGCGTATCTAAAAAGCTACAGGCCGCCCAACTCCAAGCGTAGGCATCTACTCGTAACTGAGCATCACTTCCAAAATTCATGATCTCTTGGATCATCAGCCCTTTTTGCTCAACAACTTGGTCTTTGATGATTTTGATTCTGCCCCAAAAAGGAACGTCTTCTTTCGTTTTTGGCATCTGTCGCAGTTGAAGTTGTGTACCATCCCAAGCATGCGTGGCCAAGAATTCAGCCATGCCCTCCATGTACCAAGGTGGCCCCGCGCTGGAAAAGTTTTCGAACATGAACGCATGCGTAGCCTCATGCAACAGTAAGTGACGACGATAGTAGGCACTCGGCTGCTCATTGATAAACAATCTGTTGCCAAACGCATATCCATGCTCAAAGCTAGGCAACGATGCCGGTATCAAGCCAGCTGCATCAAATTTCTTGCGATCTTGTATTAAACAAACCGTGACTTTCCAAGAAGCCATTTTCTCGGCCGCAATGTTGAAATACTCACACCATTGCGGAATCGCCAGTTCAACGATTTTAGGCAAGCCCTGAATGTCCGCGCTTACGGGCATATCGGTATAAAGCGTTAGATGTTTGCCTTGTACCGTTCGAATGCCCTGCGCGAGAATCTTCTCAGGGTCCAGCGGATTTTTGCGAGCGGCGGCGGCAGGCCCGTCGATCTGTATTGGCAACGGCTGCATAGCCGGTTTGGTTTGTTTCTCAGGACTTACAACAACTGCGGCTGGCGGGGCTGGTGGTTGCTCACCCTTAGTTACCGCTGTGCCATTTTGTTTCGCCACCGGATTGTCGGGTTGTGCGGCTTCACGCGACGAGCAACTCACCAATAGTAAGCAACAACAGGCCCAAGAGCCCATGATGAATCTAGTCTGGGAACCGCTCCGCATCATTACAGCCTCCGGCGATGTTTCGCGGGCCCTCGACCACGCATCGCCGCAACCGCAGCAACCCGTTCTTTTTTATACTCAACCGGTGTTTCAACTTTTAATTCAAAGCCTTCCATCGCGTCCTGTTCCAACAAGCGATTGACCCTCACCTCAATCTTCGTCAATAGCTCGCCTTCATCATCCGAGACGAACGTATAGGCCACACCTTCACGGCCCATCCGGCCAGTTCGACCAATGCGATGTACATAGTCATCACAATCTTCGGGTGTGTCAAAATTAATGATGTGTGAAATACTCGTTACATCAATACCCCGTCCGACAACGTCTGTTGCCACGAGTACTTTCAACGTTTCATCACGAAATTTTTTCATCACACGGTCACGCACCGATTGGTTCATGTCACCATGAATGCAGCCCACGTTGTCAAAAGTCTCGGCTAATTGTTGAGCAATACGATCGGTCCCTCGTTTTGTGCGACAAAAAACAATGGCTTGATGAGGTTGTTCACGTTGTATCAAACGCTTCAGCAAAGCGAATTTTCGCTTGCGGTCCACCGTAAAATAAAATTGATCGATTGTATCGGCCGCAACGTTCGTGGACGAAAAATCTAACATGATCGGCTTATGCATATATTGCGTTGACAAGCGTTGAATCGAAGGCGGAACCGTCGCACTCAGTAATAATGTCTGTCGGTCTTTGCGGGTGATGGCACGCAGTATCTTTTCAATATCCGGACGGAATCCAATATCAAGCATGCGGTCTGCTTCATCAAGAACGACGCACCATGCTTCATGTAGATTCAACGTACCTCGGTTAATATGATCGATCACTCGACCAGGTGTTCCCACCACAACCTGTACGCCGTTCTTTAACACTTCGATTTGCTTCTTGATCGGATGGCCGCCATAAATAGCGGTTGTTTTGATATCCATATAGTAAGCAAGTTTTTCAAATTCTTCACGAACCTGTCCAGCTAACTCTCTTGTCGGTACCAATATAAGAGCTTGCACACCCGGTATCTCTTGCGGCGCAGCCAGTTGCTCGAGAATGGGAATGGCAAAGGAAGCGGTTTTGCCAGTACCCGTTTGGGCTTGCCCCATTACATCATGTCCATCCAACGCTGGAGGAATAACACCCGCTTGAACCGGAGATGGCTCTTCATAACCAGCTCGCTCTAGCGAACGACGCATGTCGCTACTAAGGTCCATATCAGCAAAACCAATTTGCTGCTCACCTTCGCTACTTGGGTTACTTTCGTTGCCATCACTTGCTGTTTCGTTTGTCTGGTCCGCTGGCGAACCACCATCAATATCCATTCTAAACCTGATTCCTGTTACTGTTTTTGTTTCTTTAACTACCCATAAACTAACCGTTTAAGCCACTTCTGTTAACGGCAAACCCTACGAGTCGTTACGAACAAGCGCATAAATTTCGTTTTGAATCGACTCAACCCCGTTGCCCACGGCAACAAGCACGCCTTTGCGATTGATTAAGAAAGCTCGCGGGATAGTATTTACGTCAAACTTCCGACTTAAACGCCTCGCATCGATACCGAAAATATTAGCCCACGGTTGGCTCTGTTCGGCCAAAAAACCCTCTAAACGATCAGGCTGATCGCTGCTGACACCAATAACCACAAAATCATCATGTTGCAGATCCGTATAAATGCGCTGCAAATGCGGCATCTCTTCAAGACAATAAGGACAAAAGGTCGCCCAAAAATTGATGAGCACAACTTTTCCGCGATGCGATTCAAGGTCAAAAACCTTAATCTCAGAATCCGCGCTCAAGCTAACACCTCGAAATGTAATTCGCTGCCCCATGAACTTCGACGATACTGGCTCAGGGGCTGTCACTAATACCATGACCAGCAACACAATCATCAACCCAGCCAAATAGTACAGCGTCCGACGAATTCCGACTTCGTTCGACGGAGGCGGTGGAGGTGTCGAAGATGCGGGTGATAGATCAGATGTCATCGCTATTACTTTCTGAAGCGGTTTCCGGCTCGGGATCTAATTCCGGATTAAATGTCGCTATTAACCTTCGCCCTTTGTAAATATTGTACGCATCTTGGGCTGTTAAGGGTCGCTGAGAGTTTTGTTGAGCAAACCAAACATCATCTGCGGCATCAACAACTACGATTCCGGAAACCCCGTCGCGAGTGGCTTCGGCCGACAACACGCGATCTCCAAAGAAAAAACCCAACTGAATCAGCTTTATCTGCTCATATCCTCGGTCGTGCGCACGCCGTTGTAAGCGTACGATATCGATTTCCGCTTGGCTGTCTAAGTCGTTCGCATTCATCTCAAATATTTCATCATGCGTGATTCCTTCTGCCGCAAACAATGCATAAATATCTTCGGGGCTACGATGCGTTAGATCCGCTGTAACGCTTTGAACCTCCGGAGCGGCGATTGCAATATTCATCAACGGTTCATCGCCTATCAGATATTCATAACGAAACAAAAAACAAGTTTGGGGCTCATCAAATCCTGGCCAAAACATCTTCACTTCGTCGTATAACTCTAATCGAACGGGCGGTAAGCCCATGATGTGAGGTTGTGCAAGATATAGTGCAAGTTCGCCCTCCGCTCGAGCAGTCGGCGTTGTATATTGCGGATCGACCTCATCGATAACAGCCAATTCTTCGGCATATTTCAAAACTCGAATACGTATCGCCGGTTCCTCCGCCAAGGTTACTAGACGCTGCCGCCCCGCATCCTGTTCAAGTTTTATCAGTGCCGCTGCCGCTTCCACTTGGATCCGCCGATGGCCGAGATTCATCGCTTGAAATACTACAGATGATAATTCCGGGTCACCCACTAAGGCCAACGCGTCGCACAGTGAAACTGCCAATGAAACACCTTGGTTGACCTGTTCGGCAATTTCAGGGGCTGTCAAATCGGCATGCTGTTTCATGATGGAGCCATCCTCAATCATGCTTAATTGTTCGACAACACCGGTTAATAAATGGACCAACTGAGTACTAATTGGAGTGGCAGCGTGAGGCGTTAATTTGGAATTTCGGCACAAGTAATTTGCGAGATCAAGCACCGCGGCGGCAGCAATGGGGTGTCGTAGCGCTTGAAATAATGCGGGGAACAACAAATCCCAATTCGTGTCACGTTGCAAATAGGGACTCAACGCAATCGCAAACCCCGCAACCTCTAGCGGTGGATCATTAATCAACAACGAAACAACCGCTTCGGTGCTGGCATCATCGGAACGCGTTGCCAACAACAGTAGTATCTGGTGACGAATGCGACTCTCGGTGCCCAAAAAGCTATAAAGCTCTATCAAGTCCTGACGCGCTGGCGATTCCGTGAGCTCCGGTGACGAATCAGCGTCTGTAAGTAAAGACGACCGCCGTTGTAAATCAATAAACTGTTCGAGCAGCTTACCCCACGCAGTTTGAGAACCTTCGTCTAGGGGCACCTTGAGTTGCAATAATTCCTGAAATAACAAACTCATCTCAGCCGCATCACAATAAGAAAACCACGTATCCACGGCCACAGGCCAATTCTGCGCGGCGGGTGATTGTTGGGCTGCTTGCTTAAGTATCGTTATTAATGCTTGAACTTCGTTGCTCACAGGTACTCTCAGTTACGCGAGTTATGCTCTTTAATAGTCCATTTAATAACACAGCCGTTGACTACTCGCAATGAGCAGCAACGGCTGTGTTCATTTACCATGTCATTAGTCACAGGCTGGCTTATTTTGCCAAGTGTTGTTCAATCAATTTCACGATCTCAGCGGAATCTGGTTTCACTTTTCCATCGAACCGAGCAATCACGGTACCGGAACGATCGATTAAGAATTTTTCAAAATTCCATGAAATCTTACCCTCTTGTTTGGGAAGAGTACCTTGAGACGTTAAGTGCTTGTAGAACCCGTGGGCTTCGTCGCCATTTACATCGATTTTCGAAAATAAATCGAAAGCGACGGAGTATTTAGCCGTACAGAATTCTTTGATTTCAGCATCTGTGCCAGGTTCTTGAAAATTAAACTGATTACAAGGGAATCCTAGAACCGAAAGGCCTTTGGCATTGTATTTCGCATGAAGTGCCTGCAACTGCAGGTATTGAGGAGTACGGCCTCAGCGACTTGCCAAATTGACAACTAACAACACCCGCCCTTGATATTTTGAAAGCTTCACATCTTTGCCATCAATGTCTTTGGCTGTGTGATTTAGTGCAGCGGGCACTTTTTCTGCTCCTTGAACTTCTTGGTCGCTATGGCAAGCGAAACATATCGTTACCGCCAGCGCCGTTAAAACCGATTTACTATATTTATTTAACATTTAAAAATTCCTTTCTTAATAAGTGATTGGATGCTCATCCAACTCCTTTTATTGTATCCTGTAAAGATTGCCACTGATATAGCCTAACATCCTAGACATTATTTTAGAGGGATAACCAAGCATGCTATTTAGATTTTTGGCGATGCTATTCTTGATGCTATCGCAATCGATTTTTGTCTATGCCCAAGACAATATCATTAAGATCGATGCTGGTTTATATGACCGAGTCGGCGTACCGGTTCAGTCACCGATTCCGGACAGCATTCCCAATCGCCACCCGTTCATTCTCATTTCCAACGACACTAATGAGCGAGTACCTACTCAATCCGATTACAGCGGCGACAAACCCGTCGTCCGCTGGATGCTAGAACAACCGCTGTATTCAGGCCAATCTCGCACATACCGCTTAGTCCTTGTTGATGGATTTCCGAAGCGGATTCCGCGGGTCCGAGCCACCAATACCAACGACGCCATCAAAATCACCGTGGGAGAATTGCCGGTGCTGGAATACAACATGGCGATTCGCCGCAGTCCTGACGAAACCAAACCATACTACGCTCGCTCTGGATTTATCCACCCCATCTTCGACCCACAGGGCAATGTTTTAACGGATGACTTTCCACCAGATCACATGCATCAACACGGTGTCATGTTCCCCTACACCAAGACCACTTTTCGTGGCCAAGCTGTGGATTTTTGGAACCAAGCCGCCAAACAAGGTAACGTGACTCATGCAAATTTAGTAGGAACTGTTACCGGACCCGTGTTCGGGGGTTTTGTCGCTGAACTACATCACGTCGCCTTTACTGGCCCAAATAAAACCGACACCGTGCTCACAGAACAATGGAAGATTGTTGTCTACCAACAAGACGAATTGTTTTTGATTGATTTCACTTCGACGCAGAAATGCGCAACCGATGATCCTTTGATATTGCAAGAATATCATTACGGAGGCTGGGCAATCCGCGGCCGTCGCAACTGGGGGGAAACGACCGCAGGTGCTGGGTTTCTAACGAGCGAAGGCAAAAATCGCGACGCTGGAAATCACACTCGACCCAAATGGGTTAATATTCACGGTCCCGTCTCGGATGACAAGCACGCAGGAATTACCGTACTCAATCACCCAGATAACTATCGTTTCCCACAGCCAGTCCGTTTACATCCAACCAAGCCTTATTTTTGTTGGGCACCGATGGTATTAGGTGACTACAAGATCGAACCTAGCAAACCTCTTGTCACCAGGTATCGAATGGTGGTACATCATGGCAAAGTCAACGCCGCAAAGATGACGGAACTGTACAACGACTTTGCCCACCCCGCTATCGGCAGCACTGAAAAATAAGGTGGCTATCAATTCGTGGTTAGAATTTCGCGAATAATTCTAGCTTCTTCAACACCAGTCAAGCGATCTTTGAGGCCATTGCGCTCGAAATAAAGATGTTCATATTCCAAACCTAGTTGGTTTAATATCGTAGCGTGCCAATCGGCAACCGTGATCCGATTTTCGACGGCGGCAAATCCCAGATCGTCCGTCGCGCCAACAGATGCACCACCTTGCACTCCACCGCCGGCCATCCAGGTGATCATAGCGTTCTTATTATGATCCCGCCCGGCATTCACAACATTTTTGTCACCTGGCAATTGAGCAATCGGTAAGCGACCAAATTCGCCTCCCCAGACCACTAACGTTGAATCCAACAAGCCCCGCTGTTTCAAGTCTTTAAGCAACCCCGCAATCGGTAAATCGGTCCGCTCACATGCTGCGCGACAGCCCTTCTCAAGGCCTGTATGATTGTCCCAAATCTGGAAATTAATAAACAGTTGAACAAATCGCACTCCTCGTTCCACCAGTCGCCGCGCATACAAACACCGCCGACCATAGGAATCCGTCGGTTCCTCCCCGATTCCATACATCGCTAAAGTGGCCTTAGTCTCTTGGGTAATATCCAATACATCTGTCGCCGCTAGTTGCATTCTTGCGGCTAATTCGTAACTCGCAATCCGCGCATCAAGTTGCAATTGCCCCGGACGATTCTCCAAGTGAATGCGATCTAATCCCGCAATTAAATCTCGCTCCAACTCCGTTACCTGGTCCGACTCCTCAAACGCTCGCTCAAGATTCAACACGGGCGATCCGGTGCTGCGAAAACGAGTGCCCTGAAAGGTCGGTGGCAAATACCCAGCCTGCCAATTCTGTGTTTGGTTTACCGGCAAACCCAGCGGATCATCCAACACAACGTATGCCGGCAAATTTTGATTTTCCGTGCCAAGTCCGTACGACACCCATGACCCCATAGCGGGCAATCCGGGCATTTCTTGACCACCATGGATTTTAAACAGCGCCGGTTCATGGGTTAGGTTAGTCGTATACATCGACTTGATAACCGCTAAATCATCCGCACAGCTCGATAAATGCGGAAGCACATCGGAGATCCAATGCCCCGCTTCACCGTGTTGAGCAAATCGATAAGGGGCCTTCATCAAAGCACCCGCCGCAGCTGGGCTTTCCACTTCGCTAGCTAGTTCATCAAAATACGATTCGCCGTGACGTTTATCTAGCTCGGGCTTCGGATCAAACAGATCCATTTGGCTCGGCCCACCGTTCATAAACAGATGAATCACCGATTGAGCGGGAGCATCCCGCTGCGCCGCGCGTTGCTGCTGACCAAGGGGGCCGCGATGTTTGGCCTTGTTTTGAGGCTGCCCGTAAAGATCCGTAGAAAATATACTCGTCAGCGCAGCGGCCTTGAGACCAGCAGCGGTGCGCTGCATCCAGCTTCGGCGTGTTATTGGCTGCTTGATCATCGATTTATTATTCTCATAAAATCCATCGTTCTTAATCAACATATAAAAAGGCTGCCGAATTAATCAATGCATGACAAAGATTGACCAGTGCTTTATCCGCAGCGTCAGCCACTTGTTCACTTTGCCATTGTTTTGTCAACTTTTCCAAGAACAAACTTGCCACTTGCATTTCTGAATCCGAGGGCTCACGTCCCGTCGCACATAAATATGCATAGGTAATTCGCTGGGCACTATCATTTCCCGCGTTTGCTTTTACTCGCTCCGCGAACAACTCCGTCCAGTGATGTATCTGCTTGTCGTTCATCAGGTGTAGAGCCTGAGGTGCTACTGTCGATTCCGTTCTTTCAATGCAATTAGGACTCATCCGTGGTCGATCAAAATTAACGAGCAATGTTGGCATCGTTGTCCGTCGATGCAACACGTAGATACTGCGCCGCCACCCACCCTGAGTGTCGTTGGAGACAACTAGCCCGTCCGCTCTGGGTGTCACGCCATCCGCTGGCCCAAAGGGTTGCAACGAAAGCACGTTCGCTATTGCCAACAAACTATCCCGTAGCATTTCAGCATCTAATCGTCTCATCGGCATCCGCGCTAACCATGTATTCGCGGGATCCTGCACGAGGTGCTGGTCGTTTATGCCCGACGATTGTTGATATGTTCGACTGGTTGCTATCAGGTAATGAATGCGTTTGACACTCCAACCGTTTTCCATAAACTCGGCGGAAAGCCAATCTAACAGTTGAGGATGTGAAGGCCGAGCGCCGGCGAGTCCAAAGTTTTCTAGAGTTGATACTAGACCTTTTGCAAAATGATGCTTCCAGATGCGATTCACCATGACCCGTGCCGTCAATGGGTGCTCTCGTTGAACCGTCCACCGCGCCAGGGCGAGCCGGCGACCCGTACTGACAATCCGATTACCGTCGTCGCCGCCGGGCCTTGCCGCGGTGAGCGGATTAACAACAAATTCCGTTTTTCCATCAGTCAACACAGAGGGTACTCCCGCGTCTACTCGCCTCGCCGGAGTGAGATAATTGCCGCGGGTTAATATATAAGTCGCGGAGGGGTCACCGTCATCCCATAAGGCCCGTATTTTCGTCGGCGTCTGTAATTTTTCTTTCAACGCCAAGATAGCTTTAGTTTGGTTCGTTCGATATTCAGCAAACGCCTTGTCCTGTAGTTCAGCATCCTCGATCGTTACAGTTAAATATTCTTCGAATCGCTCAGCCAGATAGGTTTGAATCTTGTTTCTCTGCTCTTTTGCTATGCCAAGCATATTTTCCACGTCCATTCGAATACTCTGGGGAACTTCCGACAGCCTCGCGGCAACAATTTTGGAAATCTCCATTTCTTCACGGCTTGTTAACGCACGTTGCAATACATCTATTTCCCCTTGCCACGTTTCATTATTTGCCTCCAACGCTAGGCGATCGCTGGTCTTCATCAACGGCAAATACCTCGCCGGCTTATGGCGACCGGTACCCCGTTCCAAAGGTGCATACCAATGGTTTTCATCGAGTGCCCCTTTGAATACATCGAGCAATCGATAAAAATCTTGTTGAGGAATAGGATCAAATTTATGCGAATGGCAGCGAGCACACTTAATCGTTAACCCGAGAATAGCTGAACTATAGACCTCTATAACACTATTGATATACCGCTGGCGGTCGGGGACAAATCCCGTAATATTAGAGAACGTCCCGTCGGAACTTTGTCGCAAAAATCCGGTAGCGACGAGATTATCAAACACTTCAGCCGTAATCTGATCGGCATCCGAATAATCTCCCAATTCGTCACCTGCTAATTGCTGGGTGATGAAATCCGAATAGGGTTTATCTTGGTTGAAGCTTTTGATGACATAATCGCGATAGAGGTAATTCCAAGGACGTGGAGGATCCGATTCTTGGATGCCTTCGCTGTCCGCATAGCCTGCCAAGTCAAGCCATAATCCGCCCCACCGCTCCCCGTAGGCCGGTGAAGCTAAGACTTCATCAACCAATCGCTCATAGGCGATTGGGCTGGCATCATTGACGAATTCAAGGATTTGTGGCGGGGAGGGAGGAACACCAAGCAAATCTAAGTAGAGACGACGGATGAGTGTCGAGCGGGACGCTCGCTGGGAAAAATCAAGCTTGTGCTTCTTTAATTGTTGATGAATATATGCATCAATTGGATTGTGTAGAGTTACATTATTTGTAGTTACAGGATCCGTTGCCGCTACAACCGCTACGGGAACAGCAGGACGCTTAACTTCACCAAACGACCAAAACTGCCGATCCTCATTTGTGACTAAACCATCGTCTACAGAATTTTCCGGATCAGCTTTATCTCGATCTACCATCGCTCCTTGTGCAATCCATTGTTCAAGACGTGAAATTTCACTAGCGGTAATCACCTGAATACTAACTTCCACAATCCGGCGTTTGGGGGGCATTTCACCCGCATGAATTTTCTTGAGTAAGAGGCTGTCAGCCGGTTTTCCTGGAACTAATGCGGGCCCCGAGTTGCCTCCTGTTAACATTGATTCAAGAGACCGTAAGTCCAAGCCGCCCTCTTGTAGTCGTTTGCCGTGGCAGACAGTGCAGCGCAACTCTAAGATTGGTAACACCTGAGCATCACTAACGCGCTGGGGTTGTATCCGTCGTGTAACCTCATCCGACTTTAACCATTTCCAAAATGTTTGTTTTTCCGCGTCAGTCAGTTGCGGAGAATCTTCCGGTGGCATGGCTTCGCTATCCACCATTTTCCACAGCAATGAATTGGCTGCATCTTTATCAATTGCCAGGCCCGACTCACCGCCGGCAAGTACACCCGCTAGGGATGTTAGATTCAAACCAGCTTTGGGGTTCTTGGCATTATGGCAACTGCCGCATTTTGTCCGCAAAATCTGTAATGCCGCTGCGGATTCATCAGCGACTGCAGTGCTGCGACAAGGATGACCGAATAAGAGCACAGCGACCATAATGATCGCTGCGGCTTTCGAGTTTTGGTCAAGTGTGTTCATTGTTGGATATACATAAATTCTACGTCATTAACAAATACTACGCACAGGTTCGAGCAGCGGGTTCTTGGAAACATCTCGACTGGTCATTATTAATTACCCTTGTCGCTGCTGCATCAATTCACTGTACCGCTGTAGCGTTTGGCGTTGTCTCGCTGAAAGACTTGATTCACCACGCTGGTGCACTTGTTCTAATATCTTCTCGCCTCGAGCAATTAACTGCTCATCGGCGCTAAGCTCATCAGTGACTGGCTTATGTATTTTGAGTTTCGTTTTAGGTTTGCGCTTAGTCCTGCCCTGACCGCTAAACTTCCATCCCATTTTAAAGTACAACGCGGCAAAAGCAGCGCCGCCTAGATGAGCCTGCCACGCGATTCCAGTGGCGTCGCCTGTAGAAGATCGTACTGCCAAAAAGATGTCGTAGCCAACATACATGAGGCCCGCGATCCAAGCATCTACTGGGATAATCATCATCATCAACAACTTCGTTTTTGGATATAAAAAACAATACAGAATGACAACCGCTACCACGCCACCCGAAGCACCTACCGCTCGGACAACAGGGATTCCCTCAGGCAATTCCAAAAAATAATAACTTACCGCAAAGATCAAACTGCTCACAATAATCGCCAACAGATAGAACCTGAGAAACTCTTTAGCACCATACCTCTGTTCCACAAACCGGCCAAACATCCACAAGCCAAACATGTTAAACGCAATGTGCATAACACCAGAGTTGGTGTCAGGTCCCCAAGCAGCTGCATGCATAAAGCCGGCCGTGATTAACCGCCATATTTCCCACGGATATGTGAAAAAATCCGATCCGATAGATAATGCACCATAGATTTTATTGTTAAGCTGTGGATCACTATTGCCCGCTAGCCAGCACAAAATATAAACAACAACATTGGCAACGACTAATTTGTTCGTCATGGACATGGCACTCGCAGCGCGCATCATGCTCGGCGCTGATGAATCCGTGTCACTGCGATAGTACTCTCGGTCGTAGATGCCCATAACACAATTTTACTACAGCTAGTAGAAAATATAGAGGCGCTAAGGCATTTTATTCAGGAGATTATTCCTCTGAATTAACGCCCGTGGCAGCAGCCGTCTTGGCATCAATTTCCGCTTCGAGGGCGGCTTGATCTTTGGCGAGCTTTTCAGCATAACCCTGATTACGCTGGAAAATAGCTGCTAACTCTGTCGTCAACTTACCAACTTCCACAGATAACAGACCAGCATACTCACCTGCTTCTACTTCATCTCGACGATACAGCTCTAAATCCAATTCCAATCGCTTTTTTTCTTGCTTGCGAAACAAGATTTGATCGGATGCTTTGTTACGTGAATCCGTAATTTGTGTGATATCGTGCAAGGCACTATCGTTGGTGAAAGTGAGCGAAGCAACCCGCGATGTATGACCATGAAATATATCGTTGAAGTTATGTACTGGACGCACATAGTATTCAATAAGCTTCTCGGCAACAGGGTCAACACCTTCGCCTCCGGTCACCAAGACCGATACTGGAACTATAGGTCCGTCTGTCCTAATTTTTTCCGCCGTCGCAATAAAAATAATGTCATCTTTTTTGAACGTAATCAAATCGGATTTAGTGCCTAGAATCCGGCTTGTAAACGCTTCAACATCCCCCGTCTTCTTGTGGTAGGTCACAACGCTTGGCGAGAAATGATATAACATTGGCACGACCGCTTCACCGTGTCGGAAATCGCCGCCTTCAAGATTCGCTTGGATGTCGTCGCCGTTCACCTTTTGGGTCAATTCGTAATCTTCTGTAAAGCGAATCTTAAACCATATGTTACGTGGATCTGCTTCTCGGCCCGCCAACGGTGATCCGTCCGCTTTAAATCGATCTCGCATTTCCGATAAGTCATACCGCTGTAATTGCTGCCTTAAAGGATTAGTGACTGTATCAAAAACATAGTCGATGTGAGCAGGGTCCATCGTTCCGAACATCGGATCTGTGTTGTCTTCAAAACTCAAGGCTTGCTGTTTGTATTTGTTTTTTGGTTTCACAGCAAAGGGAGCATGTGCATCCGTTGGCATCTTCTGGTACATCGCGACTGGGACGCCAGCCACCATGACTTGAGGGTTATAGATGAATGGTGCAAACACATTTTTAAGTGTAATCACCGCGCCGTTGACCGCTTCGACATTGTATTCGCCAAAATAGACCGCCGGTACGCTTGGGGAGGCTTGGCCATCCACATCTGGCATAATAGCTTCGCGGAAAATCAAAAATCGATTGCCCACTTCAACACCATGTTGCGCGTCTGCCAATGTAATCTCTGCTAGGCTGTCGACAATATTGGGGGTAAGTTGCATATTGGTCAAAGTGACGTTACGCCAAACTCGACCTCGGCCCATCAACGTTCGCTGATATTCATGTCGTATGCCGTTTAATGATTCCGCAATACTCGTTTCACTGACTAAAGAACCATCTGGTTTTGTACCGTGAAGTAATATCTGCAGATTTTCTTCCGCTGTCGCTCGAGCGGCAATGTTTGTTTCATATTGGCTTGTCCACTCGTGCCGAACTTCCAACACGATACCAGCAAACGCAAATAATACTACGTTTGCACCCAATAGCAAAAACATCATGAAGATGTGAAACCAACGCCACTGCTTAATGGATAAAAAAAGCATGACAGTAAAGATCAAGCCGTAAACGACTATGACGATTTCTATTGTGCCCATTGATATTCTTCTCTCTACTGTGAAACAAAACCTTCTAGAACCAAATTGGGGCTCTAGTTAATAGAATCACAAAAACGTGCTTCTATTATATACACTCCCCTAAATGAAATTAGTCACCTAGTCTTCTATCGAGTTTTTAAGTACTCCAAAAATACCTCAACAGCCGAATTTAGTAATGTTTCTACTAGTTTCATGCGTTTTCCACAGCTCAATTATAGCCCTAGAGCAACATGAGACAAACCTATTTCTTAAGCTCAAAACTAGAAAACAGACCTTACTAAGCAAGCTATTTACTGGCTTCTCATCTAAGTTCCCACGCCAGTTAGCCCAATCTGGGCCGTAAAACACCAAAATCTACATATTACGGCATATTTCCTCAAGCATTTGCCGATTCTGAGCGATTCGGTTTCTATTGCGACATTTCGGTACGGCTCGGTATAGATTTCGAATCCGTAATATCGCCCCTATACACCCCCAAACCGCCTTACCAAGGCACCTGCCGCGTTATTACGACTGGTACTCAAAAATGAAACAAGTCGATTTTTACTCCACATGTCTTCGATTTGCCTGGAAGACCGTTGCCATCACTGGCTTGGCGATGCTCCTTTTTCAACTGGGCTGTAGCCGTACCTTCTATCGTAAGCAAGCAGATCATGAAGCGCTTTATATCCTCAAAGAAAAAGGAAACGACCCCCGCTGGAACATGGAGGACTTCTCGATTGAAATCAACGAACAGAGTCGCATGTTTAGTGTCGATGATCCTGATCACCCCGCAATGCCGCCAGATGATGAAGCTGCAAGTATTTTCATGAAATCGGTCGATGGAATGGAGGGCTACGACGGCTGGGAAAAAGACGGGCTGCTTGAACACTTTGAGAATCCGGAATGGCGGCAACATCTGCCACTCGCGGAAGACGGCAAGTTACACATTAATGGACAAGATGCGGTTAGGCTTGCATTGCTGCATTCAACCGCTTACCAACGACAACTCGAAACGATGTACATGTCCGCACTAGACGTGAGTGCCGAACGATTCGAATTTGACACTCAATTCTACGGTGGGTACGGCGGCAATTATCGCTCTCGCGGAGCAGCCGTGGCTGGTTCTCCTCGCAGTGACCTCACACTGGCAACTCGCAGTATCCAAATGCGGCAAAAATATGCCCAGGGGACAAGCCTCGTTGCCAATTTTGCTAACAGCCTCATGTGGCAATTCAGTGGGCCTGATACTCACAGTACTACATCTCTTATCGATATTAATATCGTGCAACCTCTGCTTCGCCAAGGTGGCAAAGACAAGGTTCTCGAGCGTTTGACTCGTACGGAACGTCAGATGCTGTACAAAATTCGAGACTTTCAACGATACCGCAAAGGGTTTTATCTAGACATCCTGACCGGTAACTCGGGCGTCCAAAGCGCCAGCCGTATTGGTGGTCTGTTTGGCGGATCTGGTCTGTCTGGCTTTACTGGGGTTGGCTCTGGTGGCTTCGGCGGACTCGGAGGTGGCGGTGGTACTGGTGGAGGAATCCCTCGCTCAGCCGGTGGCTACTTAGGATTGCTTCAGAATCTACAGCAATTGAACAACCAACGAGCCAACATCACCGCGTTAGAAAGCTCATTGCGATTATTTGAATCGTACTTTGAGGCTGGATTCACCGACTTTAACCAAGTCCAACAAACACGTGCTTCGTTCTATCAAGCGATCAGCGATCTGATGCAGGCCGAATCCACATTTAACGCTTCACGCGATACCTTTACCAGCGAAATTGGCTTACCGCCAGATGTCCAAATTGTCATTACCGGCGATGAACTCAACGATTTCAATTTAATCGATCCCTACATGCAAGGTCTTCAAAATGAAATTCTAATCATTCAGAATCGAGTCGGAGATTTGATTGTCGGTATGAACATTGCTCCTCAGAGCGCCAGCACCCCTTGGACGGATGATATTGAAAATGCGTTAAAAAGCTTACGAGAGGAAGCGACCAAGATGGTGGCCATACACCTGCAAATCTCCACGACAGGATTAGAAACTGGGCGAAACGACATCGATAAAATGGCGAGCATCATTCCAACGCGGAAAGCGTTTGTTAGTCAGGTCAAAGTCTCACTTGAAGAAGACAACTTAGTTTCCGACACGGCTCTACAAACCGATTTACTGGAATCAGATTACTTAGACGATCTTCCAAAACTGCTACTAAACGACGTTAAGGATGTCACCGACAGATTAATGGCTGTTCAACCAGTATATGCCAACCTCGGCAAAGCAATTGACGATCTATTAGCCAATGGAAAAGGCTTGCCGGAAGACGCGTTGCTAAAACAACTTGAAGCAACGGTAATTTCCATCATGCCAGAACTATTGATCAAAATATCCAACGATGCCTTGGAATTGTCTCTAGTACAAACTAGTGCTCGAGCTGAGAGCATTACCCTAATACCTGTCGACTTAAGTGTTGAACAGGCTTTTGAAACGGCCAGTAAAAACCGCTTGGATTGGATGAACCAACGTGCCGGGATCATGGACCAATGGCGACTAATTTCCTACAACGCTGACAGTCTCGAAAGCGACCTCGACATCGTCCTTTACGGTGGCCTCGGGAACACGGGCGACAACCCGCTGAAGTTTCGTGACACTGCCGGAACTCTAAAAGCCGGAATTGAATGGGACGCACCGATCACTCGATTGCGCGAACGTAATACATATCGCCAAAGTTTAATTGAGTACGAGCAGGCCAAGCGGGGGTATTACAACTACGAAAATGGACAATATCTGGCGCTCAAAACGGCTTTGCGAAATATCCAAATGCAAAAAATCAACTTTGAAGTGCAGCGTAAACAACTGCAAGTGGCAGCTCGAGGCGTACTCTTTGTGCGAACTCGGTTACAAGAACCACCAGGTGAAACGGGCACTCGCTTGTCACCTACCGTGGCTCGTGACCTTATCCAACAACTGCAAGGATTGCAGCGAGCGCAGGATAATATCTTACGAGTATGGGTTGGGTACGAAATTGCTCGGGGCCAACTCGACTTGGCACTGGGCACAATGCAAATCGACGACGAAGGCATGTGGATTGATCCAGGTCCGATCGGACTTAAATATGGTTATCCCCAAAACAATGCAAATGACGGCGATAAAAAGTAAACGAATCACCTCAGGTTAGCCGATCCTCGATACCAATTAAAAATTTACTCTAGAAATGCCGCAACGGGTTCCGTCTTCTAGGGTTGTATAAATGCCATAAAACTGGCGCTTTCTCTCTTACAATTTAAGGTTGCCTGAGTAGATAATGGTATTCTATAAAGAGCAGGCAATATTAAGCTGTGGCTTAACATCGAACATGCCTATCATCATGTTCATTAAGCCATCACGCTTATTCTTACAAACCACCGAGAGCCGTTGATTAGATCAAAATTCATTTTCAGGAATCGCTATTAACAATGAACATTCGCCAAGACACACGCCGCAGAGGAAACGCCATAGTAATCCTTTTGGTTATTGTCAGTCTCGTACTCGCACTTGGCTATTATGCTTACGATACCGTGAAAACCGCGCTCGCGCAAAATCAAGTTGCCAGTTTCAAGTTCCGCCCAGTTGAAAATGGGTTGTTTAAGCACACTGTAATCGAATCTGGGGTTATCGAAAGCTCGCAAAACATCGACATCATCTGTAATGTAAGATCTCGGGCCGGCGGAGTACAAATCATCTGGGTTATCGACGAAGGTTCCCAGGTCGTAAAGGGAGACAAGCTTGTCGAGCTCGATACCACCACGCTTGAAGACAGTCTGCAACAGCAAAAATTGATCATGAACCGCGCGAACTCTACTAGAATTTCAGCAGATGCAGCTGTCCGTCGAGCGACGATCGCTCGCCAAGAATACCTAGAGGGCACGTTCAAGCAAAACGAGCAAATCATCGAGTCTAATATTCTTATTGCTAAACAAAATCTTTCCACGGCACTCGACAAAGCTGCCTTTAGTGAGCGACTCGCAGCCAAAGGTTTTGTGACCCAGCAACAATTACAGGCGGATCGCTTTGCAGTGAAACGAGCGAACCTTGATATGGCTTTGAAAGAAAGTGAACTGCTGACATTGCGTGAAATTACACAGCGAAAAATGCTCGTTGGCTTTGACGCCGATATCGAAACCGCTAAAGCCACGAAGCAAACTGAAGAAAAAAACTATATTGAAGAAGAAAAACAGCAAACCGAAATTCAACAACAAATTGAAAACTGCATGATCTATGCTCCGGACGATGGCCAAGTTGTTTACGCGAATCAACAAAGCTCTCGAGGTGGTGCAGAGTTTATTGTCGAAGCGGGTGCAACTGTCCGTGAACGACAGTCGATAATTAAATTACCTGACCCAGAGCAGATGCAAGTGAAAGCGAAGGTCAACGAAGGCCGTATCGCTTTTATTCGAAAAGGCCAGCGAGTCGACGTGGTTGTTGGTGCGCTAGAAGGTCAGACATTGCAAGGCGTTGTTGCCAAAGTCAACAAATATCCCGAAGCAACAAGTTGGTTTAATTCTGAAGTTAAAGAATTTGCAACCTACATTAAGATTCTCGATCCGCCTGATGCAATTCGTACCGGGTTAACTGCCGAAGTCGAAATGCTCGTCAATACAATGGCGAACCAAATGATAGTCCCAGTACAAACATTGCATGAAGATCAAGAACAAGCTTTTTGCCTAGTCAAACGCCCTTACGATTCTACAAACCCACTGCACAGCCAAGAAATGGGTGGAAAACATGGTGACGTAGACGCGGAGTACTCTGTTGAGATCGTTGAAATTGAATATGCTGCCAGTAACAATAAATTTCTAGCAATTACCAAGGGCCTCGAAGCGGGTGACATGGTCGTTATGAACCCTCGCAGCGAAGAGGAAGTTCTTGATCGTCTCGTCACTAATTATCGTGCCGATAAAGCAATGGCCGATTTCGACACGGACAAAAATGGCACGCTGTCTCCAGATGAAGTTCATGCTATGAATGGCCGTCTTGGGTTTGAAGGCATCTCCAGCTTTAAAGACGTTGACAGAAACTCCAATGGTCAAATTGATGTAAACGAGCTAGGTGAATTAATTAAGCAAACGCAAGAGTCGCTGGAAATCAAGATTGAAAAGGAAATCCCTATTGAAGAAGAAGCTGAGGAAGAGGACGAAGATCCATTAGCAGAGTTCAAAAAACAAGCGGAAACCATGGCGGCAAATTTCTGGCCAAGAATGGATG